>JAVBNI010000252.1:0-5469 GCA_031551645.1 Bacteroidales bacterium
CCCGCCTTTCCAGATGGATGCTAATTTCGGGACAACGGCAGGCATCGCCGAAATGCTGATACAAAGCCACGAAGGACTCATCAACTTGTTACCCGCTTTGCCATCCCAATGGGCAACCGGCTCTGTAAGTGGTTTAAAAGCACGCGGAGGATACGAACTGGACATCAAATGGGAAAACGGGAAATTGGTTTCCGCAGCCATACAGGCCGGCCATGCAGGTGATGTTGCGGTGAAATACGGAAACACCGTGAAAAAAATATCGTTGAAAGCTGGGAAAAAAACGGTGATTACAGCCTCTTCCTTATCCGAATAGTATAAGTTTTGCAGGATATCAATCCCTTACGTTCGGCGGAATTTGTAATTCCGCCTTGGAAACAACAGGTCGATCGAATGGCCGAATTTGTAATTCGGCCAAACATGAGAAAGAGGGTATCATTTTTTAAATAATAAAAACGTGAAAAACAAAAGTTTCCGAATTAAAAACTTATTGATTGCAGGCATTCTTTTTTCATTTTGTGCAAACCTGGAAGCAAAAGAGGTAAGTGTAAGCGATTTCGGCGCCGTAGCAAACGATGGAAAGGACGATACAAAAGCGTTGCGTCAAGCAGTTGCTTATTGCCGGGCCAATCCGGGAACAACCTTGCTGATCCCTCCGGGCGTTTACATCTTGAAAGATGCTGATGCCGTAAAACTGGAACAGGATGCTTTGGCGGGGAAATTCGGCGCTAATCCGGAACCGGTGATTTACACGCCTTATTATCCCTACTCCAAAGGATTGGATTTGAGCGATACCAAAGACATCACCATCATTGCCGATGGCGCAACTTTACTATGTGAAGGATGGATGGAACCGGTTTCCATAAGTCATAGCGCCAACTTTACATTGAAAGGGTTGACCATCGATTATAAGCGGAAACCATTCTCATGCGGGGACATCGTCGCTATCGAAAACGACTACTTTGATGTCAGGTTTTCGCCGGAAAGGATTCTGGATAACAACATGCCTTTGATGCGAATGACCATTTGGGATAAGAAAAAGAACAGGATGTACCCGCAGCCGATATATTTCCCTAAAAATGAATTTCTTGGAAATAATATCGTCCGCATTTTTTATCAAATTCCGAAAGATCTGTTGGGCGCCAATGCCGGCATTCTCCATTGTTTCCATTTCCGTCCGGCCATCCTGATCCATCAAACTGAAAATACGATTATTGAAAATGTCACCATTCACTCGCAGGCAGGGATGGGAATCGTTGGATTCGACAGCAAAGATATACTCATCAAAGGGCTACAGGTTGTTCCCGCTCCGGGTTATTATATTTCCACCAACACCGACGCCACTCATTTTGCCTGTTGCGAAGGATTATTGCGTTTTGAGGGTTGTGTTTTCCAGGGCCAGGGCGATGATGCAACCAATGTACACGGCTATTACCAATCCATTATATCGGCTAACGGCAACGAAGCCACCTTGCAGGTAAAAGCCGGAACTTACACGCATGCCCAGGTATTGGATGCGCCACGCGCAGGCGATGTATTGGAACTGGTTGAAATCTATACCTTGAAGCTGGTGAAAGAATACAAGGTAGAAAAAGTGGTACGAAACGAAAAAGCATTCACGTCATCCGTCGTCCTGTCCGATGCATTACCAGTGGATTTCTCGAAATATTATCTCATGAACATCACCAAACTGCCCCGGCTGGAATTTGTCAATTCGCTTGTAAACAGTCACCTGGCGAGAGGAATATTGGTAAAAACGAGGAATGTGCTGATTGACAACAATGTCTTTAGGAATTGTACCGGTACCGCCATACATGTTGGCGCCGAAGCCGCATGGCATGAAGGCACATACGCAAAAAACGTGACGATCAGCAACAATACGATGATTGGATGCGGTAAAGGCGGCGGCTCGCAGGGAGGTGCATCCGGGATTGCCGTCATCATCGAAGCCAAAGATACGGATGCAACTTATCTGCACGACAATATTCTTATCGAAAACAATTCAATTGCCGGAGAAGATAATGAATGCGGCATCTATATCGGAAATGCCAAAAATGTAACATTAAAGAACAATCAAATATCCAACTGTAAAA
Source organism: Bacteroidales bacterium (assembly GCA_031551645.1). Taxonomy (GTDB): domain Bacteria; phylum Bacteroidota; class Bacteroidia; order Bacteroidales; family UBA4181; genus JAIRLS01. The sequence goes on from JAVBNI010000252.1 coordinate 2,091, forward strand.
AAGATATATACATACATAGCGCAACCGGTGTCAATTATACCAAGTAATAACCGAGCATCGTTTTTTTTTTAATGTATACTAAAACGAAAGTGGTTTTCGGATTTTTCCAACCGATGTTCGGCGTAGCGTCTCGCTCCGCCGAACGACGATCCGAAAACCAATTTCACATCTGTATATCTATTTTTCCAATATTATTCGTTTATGTATCATTTGCTTTTTCTGATCATTTTTCTATTTGTGTTTTCTTCTTGCAGACAATTATCTCATCAAACGGATCAGGTATTAAGTGCGGCAGAAAATAACAAAGAGCAATTAGAACAGGTGTTACAGCATTACGATCGGCAGGAAAGCGAGCAATTAAAAAATGCCGTTGAGTACCTGATCGTTAATATGTATGGACAATATGCTTATGATACACTGTCATTGCATATATACAGACCAATATTGAAAGAACTAAGAGAACAAAGCATCCCGGCAACAGATTTGGATATTAAATGGAAACACCTGAAAGGGCGATACCCCCCGCATCATCATATTTATAATCATTATTATTTCGATGCGACAAAAATAACAGCCGGTTTTTTGATCCACGATATTGACCTGGCTTATGAAACATGGAAAAATAATCCGTACCGGGATAGTATTTCTTACGAAAATTTTTGTGAGTATGTACTACCTTACCGAAAACAAAGGGGATTGGCAATAGAAGACTGGCGATCCATTTTTTCTCAGAAGCATAAAGATTATTTGGCAAGTAAATATCCTTCACCGATGATACCGGTATTGGACTCGTTATTGTTTTATTACAGGGATTATAAGCACACTTCTTCACTGATGCCCGATTACCCGTATATCACAATTCATGATGTGCTGTTGTCCGGACGCAGCTTATGTGAGCAACGTTGCTGGTTCAATACCATGCTGTTCTCAGCATTGGGTATCCCCGCGACCATCGATTATGTCCCTGCCTGGGGAAACAGGAACAACAATCATACGTGGAATACTGTCCAATTTGGTGACACATTTTACGCCATGGAGCCGTTTTGGGATCATGACCGGTGGAAATACAGGCGATTGTACAACAATATCAATGAAGATCCCTGGTGGGGAAAATTCAGGCTTCCTAAAGTTTTCAGATATACATACGAATTGAATGATGAAGGCCCTTTTTTTGACCGGGAAGTTAAACGGGATGACATTCCCTTATTTTTTCGGAATCCGAATCAAAAGGATGTTTCAAACGAATATTTTACGACTCATGATGTTGTGATTCATATTCCGGAACCTTCTGCACCATATTATTATTTGTGTGTATTTAATAATGGGGGATGGGTACCGGTACAATGGGGGAAACGAAGCCGGGAAAAGGTAACATTCAAAAATATGGGGTGTGGTATTGTATACCTGCCTGCCCAATTTGAAAACGGGACAGTGATACCTGTCGGCTTGCCGTTTATCCTCACCTACACGGGTGAAAAAAAGTATTTGCCCCCCAAGGAACCGGAAGAAACCATTGCAATACGCCAGACTGGCCCGAAATCTGCATTGGATGAGGCCAACAGTAAAACGATGATCGGAGGGAAAATACAAGGTGCGAATAGTCCGGATTTCTCTGATGCAGTTGATCTTGCTAATGTCGATCAACTGATAGAAATATCTGCGGAATTTCCGGTGTGGAATACCGGAAAATTTCGTTATATCCGTTTCGTATTTTCCTGCGAAGAGACGCCCAACAACAGGGATCCTTTGAACTCGATGATGTTATACGGCAATATCGGTGAAATTGTTCTCTATAGCAACAATAAACCGATAGTTGCTGAAAATGTATTATGTTCGGAAAGCATATCCGTTGAAAATGCTCAAAAGGCTTTTGACGGAGAACCCTATACTTCGGTCAATCCTATTGTTTCCGAAACCATAGATGCCAATTTGCAGGTATGGATTGGGGTTGATCTGGGAAAACCCGTCAAACCGGATAAAATCGAACTGTTTTCTAAAAATAATGATATTTACATTTATCGGGGATGGACTTACCACTTGTACTATTGGGCAAATGATGAATGGCAATTGATAGCGTCAAAGAAAGTTCGCGGTAATGAGCTTGTTTTTAACAAAGTTCCCCAAGAAGCCTTGTTGTTACTGAAATGTATGGACAAAGATCTTCGGGAACGGATATTTACTTATCAGGACCATAAACAGGTATGGTGGTAATCTTGAAATCAAAATCGTATAAAATAATTTCAAAATGTGGCAAATAATTGTAATAGTTAATAAATTGCTTTGGGCAGCAGTGATATGGTTTATACCCATTTTAGCGTCAGTTAGTTTTTTTTTTTTACCGAAAAAATCTGCCTGAAAATTAATTTTGTTATTGAGGACTTTATGATCTGGCAACACAAGGCCGGACGAGTGAATAACCCAAAAGGGAATAAAAGATGGCGACGGAGCATCGCTTTGGTCAGCAACTCCGACCGCAGCCTGGACTTCCCCTCTAAAAAGAATAGGAGGAAATAACGGCAAAAATAACGTAATTTGATTTGGAATATCATTTTTCGCATGTTTCCGCAGAATAGATAAATTCATATCCGTCCGACCACGATATTCCCGGACGAAGGATTCGCGGTTGAAACAAGTTAAATATTAGTAATTTTATAAAACCAAAAACAATGAAGAAGAATAAATTTCTTGTAGCAATTGGGATAACTGTGTTTACAATGGTTATAGCATTTAATATCAATTTGAGTTTGAATAGTTATAATTTCCCCGATATTATCCTAGCTAATATTGAAGCATTGGCTGTAACAGAACAGGAGTTCAAGGAAAAAACGGGATGCGATGTGCGTTTTTCTGAATATGACATATGTAAAGCCTCATCAACGGGAACACAAGGATGTCCACGATCATATGCCAGTGGTGACTGTAAATCGAATACTCTTTGATAGTTGTCAATAGGGTATTATTAGTGGTTAAAAACTAAGTTTTATAAGTTTTTGTGCTTGAATAATATCCGGCGTTTAAGGTAAGACTGTTTTTATATCTAGTCTTATTCTTCATTTTTTAAATGCCATATTTTTTAAAACACTTTTATATAGTACTCTTTATATCTGATATTTGATTTTTAAAGTATTTGTTCAATATTTGTTTAATAATATTTATTTCTTAGTATTAATATATGAAAAATGTAATTTTATTGTTAATAATGTTCTTATTGTTTTCAAATGCATGCAACATGCAAGATCAAACAGAACGCATTAAAATTCAGACAGATTCTGTCGTTGATAGTTTATATACGTCTCTTCCCGGGAAAATCCTTATTCATGAAAACTATATTATTTTAATGAACCCATTCAATAGAGATGGATTTATAACTGTTTATGAT
>JAVBNI010000043.1:0-6569 GCA_031551645.1 Bacteroidales bacterium
CTATCAACAGTCAGAAAATTTGCCCTACAAATGATCACAAATGTAAATGACAAACTCAGTTTAAAGAAGAGGCAATACAAGGCAGCGTTGGATGTGGCGTACATGAAAAAAATACTCAAAATTTGATGCGGTTGCCCTGATCAATACAGGAAAAGCATTCGTTTGTCAAAAACCGTATCAACAAACGAATAATTTTCCTACCTTTACACCGTATTCAATAAGGAGGGATCATGAATTACAGAGAAGATAATTATTGGAATGACGATGAGATGCTTAATTCTGTCAACCGATACGAGGATATGGTCAAAAATCATACCCGTTGTTTTTTCGATGTCCATGAATTCGAAGACATAATAGATTATTATTTAGATATCGAAAATTTTAGCCAAGCATCACAAGCTGTTGATTATGCAGTTCGTATGTATCCGGCAGCTACTTCCATACAGCTTCGTATGGCTGAGATATTGATTGACAAAAGTCAACCTGCCAAGGCCTTATCCGTGCTTAACCGGCTTGAACACATAGAATCGACAGAATATGGCGTCTATCTTTTAAAGGGTACTGCGCTGAATATGCTTGGTAAGCCCAAGGAAGCGCAACGGCACTTTGAAAAAGCAATTTCATTGGCCGACGAAAACAAAATCGAAGTATTATACAATATCGGCATCTCATTCGAACGCATCAACCAGCATAAAGTAGCATTGAAATACTTTATGAAAGTTCATGCGATGGAACCCGAAAATTATTACGTATTCTACGATCTGGCATATTGTTACGAAAGGCTTAATGATCTGGAAAAAAGCGTTTCCTATTATCAAAAATATTTAGACGAAGATCCTTTCTCGGAACACGTCTGGTATAACCTTGGAATTGTGTACAACAAAAAGGATGACAATACCAAAGCCATTGAAGCATACGATTATGCCATCGCCATCAATGAAAATTATTCGTCGGCGCATTTCAACCGTGCCAACACATTGACTTTATTGGATCGCCATCGCGAAGCGATTGCCGCTTATGAAGAGTTTCTGCAAATGGAACCCGACAACGCAGCAGCATTCTGCTATATAGGCGAATGCTACGAAAGACTTGAGGACAATGACCTTGCCACCATTCATTATGTAAAATCGCTGGCAATTGACAATAAGTTTGCCGATTCATGGTTTGGATTGGGTGTGGTCAAATCGCAAATGGGAAATCACGAAGAAGCCATACAAAATATAAAACGAGCCGTCGAATTTGACAAGCAAAATACAGAATACCTTTTTTCACTGGCTTCCGTGTATGCCAATATACAGCAGTATGATAAAGCAGTGGAAATATTCAAACAATTGATACAGTTTATTACAAGTGACGTGTCTATGTGGGATTGTTTTGCGCAGGTTTACGCCAAACAAAACAGGTTCGACGATGCTCAGAAAATCATTATGGAAGGCTTGCATTTCAATCCTGATTCCATCATGTTGCGTTACCGGTTGGCTGCCTATTACCTGCTGAATGATGATCGCCTGCAGGGCTTGACTATTCTCAAGGAAACCCTGAACAAGCAACCTGACGAAAGTGAGAGTTTTTTCGAAATGTTCGATAACGAAATCCATGACAACGAACTTTCGGCTTTAATAGACAAATTCAGAATAAATAACCGACTAAAATCGAAATAGATCGATAGTTTTTTACTATCGCATTCACCACCATGAACATTACATTGCCATTTCTACCGGAACGTACGGAACAACCCCGCGATACCGGTCTTACCATGATGATGGACAAAGGGTTGAGTCTCCGGGAAGCAGAAAATTTCATAGAAGCGGCAGGCGATTATACCGACCTGATTAAATTAGCTTTCGGAACAGGTATCTTTGCCAAAAATATCGAAAAGAAAATCAAATTATACCAAGAGGCTGGGATACGGACACATTTCGGAGGAACTTTGTTCGAGGCTTTTATCGTTCGTGATCATTTTGACGAATTTCGCCGTTTTATCGACAAGCACGGATTAGATACTGTCGAAATATCGGACGGGTCGATGACTATTCCCCACGCAAAGAAACTGGAATATATACGTATCCTGTCGCAACAGGCCACCGTATTGTCGGAAGTAGGTTCCAAAATGCAGGGTGTTGTTCTTGAACCGGATATATGGGTAAGTCAAATGAAAAGCGAATTGGAGGCCGGCGCATGGAAGGTGATTGCCGAAGCCCGCGAAAGCGGAACCATCGGCATTTACAAATCCGATGGCTCGGTCGATAAAGATCTGATCATCCGGCTCAATGACGAGGTTGGACACGACAATATTTTGTGGGAAGCGCCCAATAAAAACCAACAGGTTTGGTTTATTAAGACATTCGGTTCAAATGTCAACTTAGGTAATGTAGCAACCAATGAGGTAGTTGCACTTGAGTCTCTCCGGCTGGGGCTTCGTGGCGATACTTTTTTCGACTTCCTGCCAGAAGATCTGCAACATTTGAGACAAATATAAATTATAGTGGTGGGTGACGTACTTGTTTGGCTCGTCACTTGTCACTCGTCACTAAATATCATGGACGAACAAAAAAGAACTTTTAAAAACTATCTTCTCTTATATACAAAAGGCCTGGGAATGGGGGCGGCAGATATTGTTCCCGGAGTTTCGGGTGGTACTATCGCTTTTATTACTGGTATTTATGAAGAATTGCTCAATTCGATCAAGTCATTTTCACCTCAGAATTTTAAACTACTTTTTACGGGCGGCATCAAACCATTTTGGAAAGCCATCAACGGCAGTTTTTTGGTAGCAGTATTGCTCGGGATTGCCACCAGTTTGTTTACCTTAGCCAAAGGAGTGTTGTATATGCTTAAGGTTCACCCGATTATTATCTGGTCGTTTTTCTTTGGCTTGATTGTAATTTCCACTGTTTCTGTTCTGAAAACTATTCGCAAAACAACGTTGCCGGTATTCATTGGGTTTGGCGTAGGCGTTGTTGCAGCATATCTTGTTACCGTTTCTTCGGCAGCCCAGACGCCAAACGATCTTTGGTTCATTTTTATATGCGGGGCGATCGCTATCTGTGCCATGATATTGCCCGGAATATCAGGAAGTTTCATCCTGTTATTGATGGGTAAATACGAATATATACTTGGAGCCCTTACCGGACTGAAAATAAGCATACTGGCCACATTTGCCTGCGGCGCTGTCATTGGATTGGTTTCATTTTCACATTTTTTATCATGGTTACTTAAAAAGTACCATGACGTAACAGTCGCCCTACTGGCCGGATTCATGTGCGGCTCGCTCAATAAGGTTTGGCCTTGGAAGGTACAGATTGACACCTTAACCAATAAAGTATGGCCGTGGAGTATGGAAAAATTCAATGATCACAATTTGCAGCTCGTTGAGAAAAATTTATTGCCTAACGCTTTTGCCACGCAAACTGGTATTGATGCTCAGTTTGCATGGGCCGTCGGAATGGCAATTTTAGCTATCGTGATCTATTGGATCATCGAAACAATTGGACGTAAGCTATCAGCAAAATAGCAATCCCGGTATATTTCAACACTTTACTGGTATATGCATTCTAATCGCTTGTTTCATGAAATGCCATTGGGTTATTTTGGAATGATTTGGGGCGAAGTAGTAGATATATTCCCAGAATAATAAACGGAATGCTCAGGATTTGTCCCATGTTCAACAGCATACCATTTTCAAAAGCAACCTGGTTCTCTTTAATAAATTCGATCAGAAAACGCACTACAAAAATCAATACAAAAAAAGCGCCCATAAGAACACCAGGATAAGGGTTGCCTTTATTTTTCCTGTATATTTGACATAAGACTATAAAAATAATCAGATAAGAAAAGGCCTCATAAATTTGAGTCGGATGTCTGGGAATGGTTTCGCGTTCACGGACAAAAACAAAACCCCAAGGTAAGTTGGTACTTATGCCATATATTTCGGAATTCATCAGGTTACCCATGCGGATAAGAAAACACGATAATGCCACTACAATCGTAATCCGGTCAAGGATCCACACGTAGGAACAATGTTCGAAACGAGAAAAAACATACAAAGCGATCAATATACCGACAGCAGCGCCATGACTGGCCAATCCGCCATTCCATATTTTGATTATCTCTACCGGATTCGGTAAATAAAAATCGGGTTCATAAAACAAACAATGTCCCAAACGGGCTCCGATTAATGTTCCAAAGATCATATACCAGGTAAGGTGGTCAAGCTTCTGCAAAGAAACCCCTTCATGTCGGAATATTTTCCTCATGATAAAATAGCCTAAAACAAAGGAAGCTGCAAAAAGCAACCCATACCAACGTACTGAAAATATTCCGACATGAAAAATTTCAGGATTGATGCTCCATGTAATAAATGCTAACAACGGATAGGACAAGATATGAAGAAATAACAACGGAAGGATATACAACAAGCGCTTGTATACCCTTCGCTATCAATTATACTAATCGTTCCTTGATGAGATATTCGGCAATCTGTACCGCATTGAGTGCTGCCCCTTTACGGATTTGGTCGCCCACACACCAAAAATGGACACCATTAGGAGTAGTAAGATCCTTTCGGATGCGTCCCACAAAAACCGGATCCTTATCGGTTACAAATAATGGCATCGGATATACACATTCGGCGGGAATATCCTGAACTACAATACCAGGAGCATTTTGCAAAGTCTTACGCACAGCTGGTATATCCAACGGCTGTTCCGTTTCCACCCAAACTGCCTCGGAATGAGCTCTCAACACCGGGACACGAATGGTTGATGCACTGACCGCAAAATCGGCATGCATAATTTTCCGCGTCTCATAATGCATCTTCATCTCTTCCTTTGTATAATCATTTTCAGTAAACACATCGATCTGTGGAATAAGATTGAAAGCCAACTGGTATTTAAACTTATCAATCACCACAGGTTCATTATCCAATACTTGAGCTACCTGACTTCTCAACTCTTCCATAGCCGCTGCCCCAGCACCACTGGCAGCCTGATAAGTCGCCACACGTACATTTTTTATCGGCGACATGTCATGGATCGGCTTCAGTACCACAACCATGATGATGGTCGAACAATTGGGATTAGCGATAATGTTACGCGGACGATCTTTGCTGTCAGCAGCGTTTACTTCCGGAACCACTAACGGCACATCATTATCCATGCGGAATGCACTGGAATTATCAATCATCACAGCGCCATAGCGGGTAATGGTAGAGGCAAAAGCTTTTGAAGTGCCAGCTCCGGCAGATGTCAGTGCTATGTCGATACCCTTGAAATCGTCATTATCTTTCAATTCCTTGACAACAACGTCTTTATCCTTATACCGGTAAGTCATACCTGCACTTCGTGACGAACCAAACAATACTAACTCATCAAGGGGAAAATTCCTTTGTTCCAATACTTTCAAAAACTCCTGCCCTACGGCTCCACTAACTCCAACAATGGCTAATTTCATTTTTTTTATGATAACATGATAAACAAAAATATTACTATTGGCATTTTTTATTGGCACCTTTTACACCAATTTAAACATAACCAACTGCAAAAATATACATTTATCAAATACTTTAAGAAGTTTGAGACTAAATAATATTTTTACCTTACTATTCGTCCGATATGCTGATTCCTCTGCAAATGAATTGATACCGCTATTCAACGCTTCTGATTAGTTTTCCACGTTTATTACAATAATTGGATCAAATATGAAAACACCTATTGCCTACCAAAAATAATTGATTACCTTTGCGTCCTCAAATTTGAAATTATTCGGGGTGTAGCGCAGTCCGGTTAGCGTATCTGCTTTGGGAGCAGAGGGTCGCAGGTTCGAATCCTGCTACCCCGACACTGAAAATCAAGTCCTTACATTTTTTTGTAAGGACTTTTTTAATTACTTGCCACGTAAAATTGCCATTTATCTTTTCCTATTCTTTTTTCTATTTAGTATTTATTTATATCTGATATTTTAAGCCAACAGAAATTCTATTGTGATCAAGCCACTTCTTTTGCTTCAACCACATTATCTATCTCTTTTACTTCAATTTTTTTGATCTGTGATTGAATATTTGCTTGTTTCTTCTGATAATCTTCTTGTATATCATACTCAATCGCAGCAAGGTCTTCCGGGCAATAAAGCCTCACAAGTTCGATGAACAGCGCCGATTTCTTGCATAAACCGGACGTTTGCAGCATGTATTTAATAAGGAAATTACGCTTGATGATGATTTTTTGTTCTTCATTTAGGGATTTGTAGACTTGGAACTTTTCTTCATCGTTTAAAGATTGTTTTCCGTTGAACCCAAAGAATGAAAGATGTTTTGATGTTAAGTGATCAATCATTACAAAAGAAAGCAGATTTTCTTCAAACTCGGTGAAAGGCACGGGCTTAAGATCATATTCCTTCATTAGTGTTTTTGATTTGTCTACAACAGAAGTAATTGCCTGAAGCTTGTTCTTTTTATCCTTTTCCTGCAAGGATGCTAAAAGGTTTTCTGCCGGCTTTATCTTTTCTTTTCCTTTCTCTCCCGTATTTACAGGGCTATTTGACGAAGCAGACCCGGGTTCAGCCTTAATGTC
>JAVBNI010000076.1:0-18953 GCA_031551645.1 Bacteroidales bacterium
CTCAAACTATCCGGACAAAGGTGGTCGGTACAGGGAGCGCAAACAATAGCGAATCTCAGGGTTTACAAAAAAAGTAACCGATGGCTAGAAGTCATTGACCAAATTAAAAAGGCCGCTTGATGCAATTTGTCATACACCCATGTGGCCTCTGATTTTATTTTTCTATGGCAATATTCATAACTTTGTAGAAACTTAATTGTCTCCTTCTCTTGAAATTTCAGAGATTGGAGCATTGATTTTAGGGATCGAATAGAACTATTCCATCAATAAAGTTATATATGAGCAGCCTTTCAAAACAGGCTGCCTAACCATGAAAAAGTATCTCATTTACATTTTGTTATTTACAGGGAGTATTACTGTAACAGCACAACAAACGACAGTGGTGGAAGGCAGGGTTTACGACAAAACCAACAATAAACCCATTGAGTTTGCCGCGGTTGTGGTGATGAATACCACCATCGGGAACAGTACCGATTCGCTTGGTCATTTCAGGATTGAAGGCGTTAAACCGGGGTTTGTGCGCTTGCAGGTAGCTATGATTGGCTACCAGGGCTTTATTTCGGATGAGTTCATGGTAAACAGCGCCAAACCTTATTATATTGAGATTGGATTGACCGAATCGAACATTGCGTTGAACGAGGTGGTGGTAAGCCCCACTGTTTACGCCCGTTCCACAGAAAGTCCGCTTTCGATGCGGCGGTTGGGACAATCGGAAATCGAAAAGTCGGCAGGAGCAAACAGGGACATTTCCAAGGTGATACAAACCCTTCCGGGCGTTGCATTTACCTCGGTGAACCGTAATGATGTGATTGTGCGTGGTGGTGGTTCCAACGAGAACCGCTACTTTCTCGATGGTGTGGAGCTGCCGTATATCAACCATTTTACTACGCAAGGAGCGTCGGGCGGCGTGGTGGGTATTATCAACCCCGATTTTATCAGGAACCTGAATTTTTATTCGGGCGCCTTCCCTTCCAACAAAGGCAATGCATTGAGTTCCGTGCTCGATTTCAGGCAAATTGATGGAAACAGCAAGAAGATGAATTTCAAAGCAACTGTCGGGGCATCCGACCTGGCTTTTGCCGTGAACGGCCCGCTAAGCCGTAACACTACATTGATGGCCTCGGTACGGCGCAGTTACCTGCAGCTGTTGTTCAGCGCATTGAAACTGCCTTTCCTGCCGACTTACAACGATTTTCAATTCAAGATAAAAACCAAAATCAATCCTAAAAATGAACTGACATTGATAGGAATTGGAGCATACGATGATAACAAATTGAATACCGGCATCAAGAACCCGGACGACAAACAAAGTTACTTGCTCAATTACCTGCCAGCGAGCAAGCAGTGGACATACACGGTTGGCGTGGTGTACCGGCACTATGCAGCCAACGGGTCGGACATGGTAGTGCTGAGCCGTAACATGCTTGAAAACGAGGAGTGGAAGTATCCTTACAATGACGAGTCGCAGCCCCGTACACTGGATTATTCATCGACTGAGGCCGAAAACAAACTGCGTTATGAACGGGAGCAAAAACTGTGGCGCGACGCTACGTTGAATGCAGGCACCGGCATTGAGTACGACCATTATCAGAACAGTACCTACCGTCGTGTATTTTACGATTGACAGGCCGGGGCGGGTGATTATCAGAACAACCTGGATTTTTTCCGCTACGGATTCTTTGCACAACTTAGTCAAACACTGCTGAATGAGCGGTTGGGGCTTTCTTTCGGTATCAGGGCCGACGGCGCTTCTTATTCGTCCAACATGCAAAATCCGCTGGAACATCTTTCACCACGCTTTTCGGCATCGTACGCCCTAAATTCCAAACTAATGCTGAATTTCAATACCGGCCGCTACCAACAATTGCCACCTTACACGGCGATGGGCTACGGGAGCTATCAGGGTGAACCGCTCAACAAGGCAGCCCTGGAATATATCACTGCCGACCATTTGGTGGCGGGTTTTAACTGGTTGCCTTCGCCTGCCATCAAACTATCCATGGAAGGTTTCTACAAGCATTATCGTAATTACCCATTCTCATTGGCCGATTCGGTTGTATTGGCAGCCAAAGGGGGCAGCGATTTCGGCGTGTTTGGCGACGAACCGCTTGTGTCGATTGGCGAAGGCCGTGCCTATGGCATGGAAGTACTCTTCCGTACGAGTAACCTGGCGGGCATCAGCCTGTTGCTTTCATATACCTTGTTTTGGTCGGAATACAGGGAATATACCGGACATCTGCAACAAACAGGACGTTATGTCCCCAGCGTTTGGGATAACCGTCAATTAATATCGCTTGTCGGGAGCAAGGAATTTCGGAAAAACTGGACACTGGGGGCTAAATGGCGGTTGGGAGCAGGTACGCCTTACACGCCTTACGATAAAGACAAATCGAGTCTGAAAGCTGCATGGGATGCACAAAACAGGCCATACTTGAACTACAGTCTTTTCAACCGCCAGCGTTTGGGTGTATTTCATCAGCTCGACCTGCGGGTAGACAAGGTGTATTATTTCAACAAGTGGATGTTGGGAATCTACATCGATGTACAAAATGTATACAATTTTAAATCACCAGCGCAACCTATCTATACCGCGGTACTCGATGCCCGGGGCAAAGCAACGACTGACCCTGCCGACCCGCAACGTTACCTAATGAAAGAAATCAATGCCGATAGCGGAACCATATTACCGACCATCGGGATTGTGGTGGAATTTTGAAAGGTTTCCGAAGGACTTACAAAGCTGTTAAATACCGTACTCTTCTATTTTCCGGTACAATGTGGTCAGGCCGATTTTCAGCAACCGGACAGTATTATCCGCCAAAGTTGGTAAAACAATGATGTATATGATGCCGTTTAGCTAACCCATCAGTTAAGACAATATTAACACTACTGTTAAGACGGCATTAACACTACTGTTAAGACGGCATTAACACTACTGTTAAGACGGTATTAACACCACTGTTAAGACGGCATTAACACTACTGTTAAGATGGTATTAACTACGGCAATCAGCCTTAAGCTTAAATGCCATTATTGTTGCGAATAAAGAGCTGTTTTGGGCTAAAGCCCTTGAAAATTCCATCATTTTCCTGCCGTTGACTTTAGTCAATGGCAGTGGCAAGGTGATAATCAAAAATCATCAACTTCGCGATGCGATCCTACCCGACTAAGCCCGCTTGAATGAATCTGTTCAGGCGGTACCATAAGTGTTAGCGAGTAATCAAATCCGCCTGCAACGGGCAGGAAATGACAATTACTAATGCTTGTTATGTGTTTCTTTCCCTAAGATCGTGATCATGCGCAATCAAACGTACCATTCCGTTCCATGTTGCGGTAATACAACAGTAAATCTTCTGCTTTTTTAGACTGACAGGAATGCCCCAGGATTTGTAATAACCGGGCGGAAGCTATGTCCGCCGGTTGTTTCGCATAATCATCCTGGCACGAAAAATTGAGGTATTTAACTATTTGTAATGCATCGAACCATTCAAGAAAACGTTTGGCAAAAGTTTGGACTGATGCGCTATTGGCGTTGGCTATACTGATATGTTTGAGATAATCGTTTTGTAGTAGATAATGATGTAATGGATCAGGAAGGCTGGAGCATATGTGTGTGATATTTTCCTGGGTAGCTTGGTAGAAATCCGGAGCGAATGAAAACAGTTTCTTCAAGTCTTCAAACGGTTCTATAGGGTAAGTGAACAAAGCCTGTTCCCCGTCGTTCATCCAGTGACGGATGCTGGCGCCGGTTCCGAACGGTACGCGGTCGGATATGCGGGGCGAAGGTATTACTCTTGTCGTATTGATTTCCGCATAATTCCCCAACGGGATGATTTTATGCAGGAAATGGAAATCCTCACCGGCTTTGCGTCTGTTCATCCCTCCCTGCTTCACGTAAGCCAACGCCCGGACAGCAAAGGACGAACCTACTGTGTGGAAAGCATAGGGAAAACCGGCATATCTCAGCGCCTGGTTCAAATAACGGAGATGAAGCTCGTAAAGTACAATCCCCGCATATATCTGATGCGGATATTCCTCGCCTGTCAAAGGATGCTCATAATATACGGATGCACCGTTTATTGATCCGTTTGAAAATTTCCGTTCGATTTCTTCAAGATAATTTTCGTCGCAGGTGGAATCGGCGTCAAAACCTGTAATTATTCCATTCGAAGCATCATACGAGTTGAATCGGTACACGGCTTCGTCCATACCTGCTTTGCGGGCAAGACCCACGCCTGCTGTTTTTGCCTGAAGGTCGGGAAGATATATCGCATGAAACTGTAACCTGTCTGTATTATGTTCCTTTATCCAAGGGAGGATCTCATGTAACGTTTGTTCGTTTTTCTTTTTTGCTTTTTCGGGAGCATATTCAGGGTGGTTTATTACCACTATCACTTCAGTGAGACAGGTAGGTTTTTTACATTGATAAAGCGATTGCAGCGAGCGTAATAATGACGGCTCGTTATAACACGGTATTACCACGCTTATTCCCGGTTGCTGTGAAGATTTCCCGGGGATGAGCGCGGTGAATCGATTACGTATTAAATATTGGTTGGCAAATGCCATCGGCAAATTATTCCCGGTCAATGTTTATTCTGCCGTTTCCTTGGCGTCGCGGCGAGTTATCGTTATGAAAACGCATATCCCTTTTGCCACGGTCGGATGGCCGTTCTGCCCGGAGTTCCCGCATTTTATTCCTTTCTTCAAACATTCTGGTTCTTTCCCCGGAACGAGCGTCAAAAAGAATCCGTTGTTCTTCGGAAAGCATGCTCCTTACCTTCTGCCGGTTAGCTGCTTCCGCTTTCATTCTCTGAGCCTGGATCGAAGCTATTTCGTCAATCGTTTTATTAATTTCTTTCTGATCCACTTTGTCGGCTGTTTGCAACACCTCAAGTTTTGCGCGTTTTTCTTTCAACAGATTATGCGTTTGTGTGCGTTCCTTCATTTGTCCCGTCCGGATTTTCCTGATCTCCTCGCGCTGTTTGTCGTCCAGTTCCTGCCGGAAAACAAATCCATCGGAACGATTCGTACGTTTCATCTCCCGGGGTTGTTTGTCCGCGCGCGACTTTCCTTCCTGTTGTTGTCCCGATACATTGAGGACTGATCCTATTGTAATGGCAATGGCCAATAAAATTGTTGCTTTCATGATTCAAATTTTTTAATTAATTACTCAAAATAATTTTCTGTGTACACGTTTATTTTGCTTATATGACTTGATATGATCATGCAGGTTTAATATCGTTCAAATAAAATGTCCGGAATTAACAGTTTTTATGATTTGTAGATACTTTCGTTTATATACAATTCCGGCATATTTTATACATTTTCCTGTTATTTAGGATATTTTGTCTGAATCGCATGTATTGGTTGTTTTGCCAGATGTCATGTAACCGGTCGTTTGTCAGATTTCCCATAACTATTCCGGCATCTTTGTCGAAACAACAAGGTGTTACATCTCCCGAAACAGTCACTACCGTCCCGTTCCATATGCGGGAACAACGATTGGGAAATTTGCTTTTAACGACGTAATGCCCGGATTCTGTTTTCTCATAACGTGAATAGTCTGTCAAATCGGTCATTAATGGGTTCCCGGATTCGAAATTGTACAACTGGGCTGTCTTGATTTCCACTTTGTCGGCTCCTGCATCCATTGCAAATGAACGAATTTTATCCAATTGGTCCTGGTTAGTTTTGAATACGATAAACTGGACAATAATGTATGGCGTATTGCTCTTAAGCTGATCCCGCCATTTCCGCAGGTTGGAAATGCCTTCGATAACCTTGTCTAACCGGCCTTTTCGACGATAACTTTCGTAAGCTTTTTGTGTGATGCCATCCATGGAAATAATAATACGTTGTAATCCAGAGCGAACGGTTTGTTCTGCATACTGATCGCTGATCAGTTGTGCATTGGTCGATATGGCTGTGTATATCTTTCGTTGAACGGCTATGCTTATTAGTTCGAAGATGTTGCGATGCAGGTACGGTTCACCTTGGAAGTACAGCATCAGATACATGAGCTTCGAACTTATTTCGCCGATAATTTTAGTAAACAAAAGCGGATCAATACTTTGTCTGGGGCGAGACAATTGTCCGATTCCGGCAGGGCATTCGGGACATGCCAGATTGCAGAAATTGACGGGTTCGATCGACATACTGTATGGTTTTCCCCAGACTGTTGCTTTCCGGGTAACAAGCGAATAATAATAGGACAAATGGATTTGCGATGCATTGATGATTTTTCTCGCGCTTAATGCCCGTAAGAATTGGCGAACATCCGATATGTGTGGTAAAATATTCATATCCGGCTTTGACTCAATGGGCTGTAGAGTCGATGATATCCGCAATCCGTTGCATTTTTTGTTCCATTGCAGCGTATCCGTCGAGCCACCATATTTTAGCGCCATTGCGCTCCATGCGTCGAAACCAGGTCATTTGTCGCTTGGCAAACTGGTGTATGGCTGTGTTGAGTTGCTCAAACATTTGCTGGTAAGTTAGTTCCTGTGCCAGGTATTTTGCAAGGTATTTATATTCCAGCCCGTAATATTCCAATTGTTCATTGGTCAATCCCCTGTCCATCAATTGCCGGGCTTCTTCTATCATCCCTTCGGATAACCGTTGTTCCAAACGTTTGGTAATCCGCCGTCGTTGCGATTCGCGGTCGTACCTGACGCCAATCAGTAAAGGGAATATTTCCGGGTAATCTTCTTGCTCCATTTGTGGATGTTCCGCCTGATATTTGGCAATTTCGATGGCGCGTACCGCCCGTTTCCGGGTATCGGTATCCGAACGGTTGTGCAGGGTTTTCAACGAAACAAGGATGGCCTCCAGTTCCACGTCGGTTTTATTTTCCAGGTCTTTACGTAAGGACTCGTCGACCGGTACTTGTATTAATCTGTAACCCTTGATGGCGGCTTCGATATATAAGCCGGAACCTCCGCAGAGGACGGGCATTTTACCCCTGCTGCGGATATCGTTGAACGCATCAAGAAAATCTTTCTGGTATTCATACACATTGTATTGATAACCCGGCTCAACGATGTCGATGCAATGGAAAGGGATATGCTGACCATCAATTATATAATCCCCGTAATCTTTTCCCGTTCCGATGGTCATCCCGCGATACACCTGCCGCGAGTCGGCGCTGATGATCTCTCCATTGTTGCGATAAGCCCAATGCGCCGCAACCGCAGTTTTTCCTCCTGCGGTCGGCCCCAGTATCACAAGAAGATTATATGGACAAGTACTCATGATCTGTGCAAACCTACATGATTTTTTGGGAACAGCAATGGTTTTTTCAAAGATAAAATGGAAATTATTTATACTTTTGTGGATATGCTTTAATTAAGTTTTTTCAATCAGAATGATATATGAAAGTTAAAAGAATCTTGTATTTGTTATGTTTAGTCCCATTACTGTCGGGTTGTGGTTACAATAGTATGGTGAGCCTTCAGGAAGCCGTGGATGCCCAATGGGCGCAGGTGGAAAACGTATACCAGCGGCGTGCCGACCTGATACCAAATCTGGTGAATACCGTCAAAGGATACGCCAACTTCGAACAGGAAACACTTACAGCAGTTATAGAAGCCCGTGCCAAAGCGACATCTGTCAATATCAACCCGGGAGACCTTAACGAAACTAATTTTCAGAAGTTCCAGACCGCACAGGACGGGTTAAGCAGTGCATTGTCGCGATTGATGGTAGTGGTGGAAAAATATCCCGACTTGAAAGCCAATCAAAACTTTTTGCAACTTCAAGCTCAATTGGAAGGAACTGAAAATCGTATTTCTACCGAACGCCGAAAATATAATGAAACTGTACAACAATATAATACATATATCCGCAGGTTTCCCAAAAATCTGATTGCCGGTATATTCAATTTCGATCCCAAACCTTATTTCAAATCTGATGATGGAGCGCAAAAGGCTCCCGAAGTGAAATTCTAAATCGTATTGAAAGGGCAGTGGGTTGATCCTTGGGTATTTGATGTTGGAGATGAGAAGTTTATTAACCTTTAAATATCAGACAATATGAAAAAACAGTTTTTATTATTGGTTTTGTCTTTTTCCGTGATGTGGGCTTGTTCCGATAAGGAAACACCCGAAGAAAAGGGTATCGGTTATCTCACTCTGAATATTAATCAGGGTACGGGTTTGAAAGCAGATATTCAACCTGAGGATTTTATTTTAAGTATTAGTGACGGTGGAATTGAGGTACTTAAAGAACGTAAAGGCGATTTACCCGGACAAATCGCATTGCCTGTCGGTCGCTATACGGTGGAAGCTTTTTCCAGTGTTTTTTCCGAACCTAAATTCGACATGCCATGTTATTCCGGGAAAACAGAAGTGGATATTGTTGCGGGTGAATCCAATACCGCAACATTGACCTGCGCACAATCCAATGCCGGGATAAAAATCATCTGGGCACCCGGATTTGCCAGTACTTATCAGACTTATAGTGCGGAAGTTCAATGCGAAGCAGGGTATCTGGTTTATTCGAAAACAGAGTCGCGGATCGGATATTTCCTGCCCGGAACAGTTTCGTTAAAAGTTTCGGCCGACGGAAAGACTTTGAGTGGTGGAACTATTACGCTTGCAGCCAAGGATATGGTGACGGTTACTTTAAGTCCCAAGGAATCTCCTTCCGGTATGTTATCTGTTAACATTACGATCGATGAAACCGTAAACGAACGCGAAATAGAAATTACCCC
Organism: Bacteroidales bacterium; assembly: GCA_031551645.1. GTDB lineage: Bacteria > Bacteroidota > Bacteroidia > Bacteroidales > UBA4181 > JAIRLS01. The sequence goes on from JAVBNI010000076.1 coordinate 8,711, forward strand.
AGAACCATCATCAGAAGAAAACAGCGAAAACAATCCGTATACTATAGCTGACGCCATTGCCAAGCAGGGTAAGTCAGAGGTATGGATTACAGGTTACATTGTCGGGTCCAAGCCATCGTCGGGATGGGATTTTATTACTATCAGTGGTTGGCAGGTAACTAATATCGTTCTTGCTGATGTTGACACTGAAACAAACGATAGCAAATGTATTCCGGTGGAATTACCTACAGGGAGTATTCGGACCAACCTTAACTTGGTGAATCACCCTGAATTGTTGCACCGAAAGATTGTCTTAAAAGGAAATCTGATTGAATATCATTCGCGTCCCGGACTGAGAAATATCACAACATATTCAGTAAAATAACCGATTAGAACTTTATATGAAAGTATTAGGAATGGGTAATGCCTTGGTCGATATGATGACCGAATTGCCGGATGACAGTTTGTTGAAAGCGCTCGACCTGAAGAAGGGAAGTATGCAATTGGTAGATAAAGCATTTTCCGACCGGGCGTTAGATAAAACCAGCCATTTGAAACGTCGCGAAATATCCGGCGGATCGGCTGCAAACACCATCTGTGGTTTGGCTTCTATGGGTGTCGAAACGGCTTTTATCGGGAAAGTTGGTAAAGACCGTTTAGGAGAAGTATTTCGAACAGATTTAGAATCTTGTGGCATTCGTCCGGTTTTACAATATAGCGATACCGATACGGGGCTGGCATTGGCTCTGATCAGCCCCGACAGTGAACGTACGTTTGCCACTCATCTGGGGGCCGCTGTTGAGATGGAACCATCCGATCTTGATAGCAGTATGTTTTGTGGCTACACCCATTTTTATATCGAAGGTTACTTAGTACAGCACCACGAGTTGATACGGCGGGCTGTCGAATTAGCCAAAGAATGTGAGCTGGATGTTATCATTGACCTGGCCAGTTTTAATGTCGTAGAGGATAATAATGAATTCCTGCATTTTTTGGTGAAAGAATACGCCGATGTAGTGTTTGCCAATGCTGAAGAAGCGAAAGCCTTTACCGGTTGTAAAAACCCGGAAGAAGCCTTGGGTGAAATAGCCAAAGATTGCTGGATAGCAGTCGTAAAAAATGGCAAGGAAGGTTCGTTGATACAGAACGGGCAGGACGTATACCGCGTTGCGGCAACAGATGTAAACTGTGTTGATACGACAGGGGCCGGCGATTTGTATGCAGCAGGATTTATTTATGGTATGCTCAATAAGCTCAAGTTGCCGTTGTGTGGAGAAATAGGATCGATTCTTGCAGGGAAAGTGATCGAAATAATCGGGGCAAGGATACCGGATCATACATGGCCAGAGATAAAGGAATCGGTTAAGAAAGTTATTTATAAACAAGTAGAATAAAGATTGGTAAGTTTCACGCTTAAATTATTTTATAAAATCAAAATCCGATATGAAAAACATTGTTTCATTATTTTTACTGATATTGTGTTTACAAGCGAATGCACAATACACGGTACAAAGCGCCCATTCGCATAACGATTACGAGCAACTCATTCCATTCTGGACAGCCTACAATGCGCATTTTGGGTCCATCGAGGCTGATATTTTTGCTGTTGACGGCGAATTGTATGTGGCACATGACAAGCGTGGAATAAAGAAAGAACGTACGTTGGATGCGCTCTATCTGGAACCGTTGGTGTTGTGCTACACGCAAAACCGGAACAAACCCTGGCCGGATTTTGATGGAAAACTTCAATTGCTGATCGATTTGAAAACGTCAGCCACTCCTACACTTGACCTGCTGGTTGCCAAGCTGACTCAACATCCTGAAGTGTTTGACAGGTCGGTAAACCCCAATGCAGTGCAGGTAGTAGTTAGCGGAGATATGCCGGCGCCGGTGGATTTTGGAAAATATCCCAAATTTATCATGTTTGACGGTCGTCTTACCACTACATACAGTCCCGAACAGCTTGATCGTCTGGCCATGTATAGCGCCACGTGGAACAAGACCAAAGGTAAAGCCATATCTGCAGCCGAACGTAAACAAGTGGAAGAAGTGGTAAGAACAGTACATGGTTTGGGTAAAAAAATGCGGTTCTGGGCAACCGATGATACCCCGGAAGCATGGAAACTCATGATGGATCTGGGTGTTGATGTCGTCAACACGGACAAGATCAATCAATTGGCAGATTTCCTCAGTAAACAATAATATCGTGATCCTCCGGTACTAAATTTAGAAAGTCGTACATTAATCAAATGCTTGTTCGTAAGGCGGAATTTATAAAAAGCAGTTCATCCCTGAAGGAATGTCCGAAGCCCGATATGCCGGAGTATGCATTTATCGGACGTTCCAACGTAGGGAAATCTACGCTTATCAACATGTTGTGCACTAACAGCAGCTTGGCTAAAACTTCGGCAACTCCCGGAAAGACGCGATTGATCAATCACTTCCTGATAAATGGAAACTGGTATTTGGTGGATTTGCCCGGTTACGGTTATGCAAAAGTTTCCCAGAGCATGCGCAAAGAGTTTGACAAAACCTTGGTTAATTATTTAACCAAACGGGAAAATCTGTATTGTGTTTTTGTCCTGATCGATTCGCGGATCCCGCCACAATCCAGCGATCTTTCCTTTGTAAACAGGCTTGGCGAACTCCGGATACCTTTTGCTCTTGTTTTTACTAAGACCGACAAGATCACGCAAAGAGAAATTGCTCAAAATACCCGGAGTTTTAAAGATGAGATGTTAAAAACATGGGATGATCTTCCTCCTTGTTTTTATACTTCGTCTGTCAAAAAACAGGGTAAGGAAGAAATTTTGGAATTCATTGAAAAAACAAACCAGATTTGATAAAAGTTGCAGGTTACAAGTTGTCTTCGGCTGTCTGTAATTATATTCGATTGTCATTTTTTAATTTAAACATACCTTAAGTCATCAATTACATTTCAATCGTTTACTTAATGACTGTCGGCGATTTCGCCATTATAATGGGAGACGCTCTTCCCTTATAATGGCGGACACATCGCCACGATAATGGCGGGCACATTGCCACTCTGAGAGACTGCTTCGCTAAGTTTAAGGGGTGAAGGCAGAATAAGACGGCCTAAGTAAGCGACATTAAATTAAATTACATTTATATGTTCGATTCCCGTATTGATTTTTCGCAGTTGAATGAAAAAATACAAACTGCAAAGGCATCCATTGGCAGCCTTATTGTCGGCCAGCAACAAATGGTCGATTTGTTACTGGTGGCGGTATTGTCCGAAGGGCATGTACTGATCGAAGGCGTGCCCGGCGTTGCCAAAACTCTTTCGGCAAAACTTCTGGCAAGTGTCATTGATGCCAGATTCAGCCGGATACAATTTACGCCCGACCTGATGCCATCCGATGTCACCGGTTCGTCAGCATATCTTCCTGCCAATGGGATATTCGAGTTTCGCACCGGACCCGTTTTTGCCAATATAATCCTTACGGACGAAATCAACCGTGCACCGGCCAAGACACAAGCAGCCTTGTTCGAGGTGATGGAGGAGCGGCAGGTCACATACGACGGTGTCACCCATCCGATGAGTTATCCGTTCATGGTAGTAGCTACTCAAAACCCGGTCGATCAGGAAGGAACATACCGACTGCCGGAAGCCCAGCTCGATCGGTTCATGTTTAAGATACTCGTGAATTATCCTGAACCTGCACAGGAAGTGGAAATCATGCAGCGTCACAATGAAGGGTTATTTACAGCTCATCCCGAATTGCCGAAAGTGCTTGATGCGGAAACGATCAGAAGTTTGCGCGCGGCCATCCATGGAGTGTATATCAAACCTGAGTTGATGCAATATATTGTGCAGATTATTGTTGCTACCCGGGGAAATCCGGCATTGTACCTGGGCGCTTCGCCGCGGGCATCCATTGCTTTACTTAATGGGGTAAAGGCTTGGGCTGCCATGCAGGGACGCGACTTTGTTACTCCCGAAGATATCCAGGAATTGGCATACCCTGTGTTGCGCCACCGCATCATGCTTTCTCCCGAAAAAGAAATGGAAGGCGCTACACCTGATGACGTCATCAAACAGATCATACAAAAGATTGAAGTGCCAAGATAATAAGAGGTTCTGTGTAAATATCGTTTAGCTAATGACTCTGACAGGTCTATCGACCCTGTCAGGTCGTCAAGCCAAAGACCTGTCAGGCTGCGAAGCTGCTGACAGGGTCGAAATAGGATTCTTAGCTAACATTAGATTGTCATAGAATTTTACTTTTTCAGACAGGATTTACAAGATTGGCTGCGCCGAGCTAAAGGTTTACAGGATTTTTTGATCGCCGAAGGTGATCTATCTTGTTAATCCTGCAAATCCTGTCTAAAATTTGTATAAAATGGTCAATAGGCTCCCAGGCTTGGGAAAATTGTATTTTATTTTCAACTTGCATGATAAATCCTGAATTCAGACATTCAAATACATCATAAACTGGTCGTAGTTGTTGCGCAGGACTTCTTCATTTTGGTCCCTGCTTTGATAAGAAGCCTTGACGGTATAGTCATAACGGAGAAAGGTCTGTATGATGGATGTCAGGTCTATACGATCGATTTTGAGTGTTACTTCCATTTTAACGGAGTCGCGTGGCGAAGTAACATAACAACTCAGTATCTTCGCATCGTTTTCTTCTACAATACGGGCTATTTGCGATAGCGAGTAATCATTGGCATTCAATTCAAGTATCAGTATTCCCCCGGGAGTCTTCACAGCAGCCAGTTCGCCGAACGTCTGGATAATCTGGCGTAAAGTAATAACTCCAAGATATTTGTTCCCTTCCGTCAATACAGGAATAGCAGTCAGGTTAAGACGCGAAACCAATTCAATAACCTCATACAAATGCTGATATTCATATACAAAAGGACTGAACGTTGGTATCGGGTATTCGCTGATCAGGCCCTCTGCCATATTCCGGTCGAAGATATCCACATCGGAAATCAATCCGAGCAAATCACCATGATTGACGACCGGCAGGTGGGACACACGGAAAACCTCCATCCAGTGTAATCCGCGGGCTCCCGTGTCGGTGGGTTGCAACGGAGGAATAACTTCTGATATCAGATCTTTGGCAAGCATTTTTGGTTTTGTGTGGATAGCCGTTCAAAGGTAAACATTTATTTCGAATGGCGGTTATCTGTTTTTCAATGGTCTGTTCTTCATCAGCGAATATCCGATCGTCCATTCTGTGTAATCGGCTTTGGCTAAATGTGCCTTGACTGATACACCGATGAAAAGACGGTTGGTGACCTGGTATTTGAGTCCTACCCGTTCGTATATCCAGGGATGGATAGGATCGTCGCCCACCCGTTGGGTCAGGTAAAATCCAAGGTCGGTTACCAACCAGAGGCGTTTGTATCCTATTTCGTGCGCCAGGTATGCGCCAAGTGCCATGTTGTCCGACATATGTGTTGTCACATCCCTTCCTTCCTCGTTTGCGCGGTATTCGGTTACGTAACGTCCCCAGTCAAAATAGAAAAAATCGAGTCCCAGCCCGAATTTCCGGCGATAGCTTGTTTGTAAAAGAACTGCCGATGATACGGTGAAACACGACCATCGGTGTCCTTCCCTTGGGCTGTTACGCAAAAAACCGGTATCGAGCATCCGAACGCCACTTGCCATGAAAACATACCATTCAAGCGTTGGTTCATAGGATGTAATGGGAAAACGGGCATAGCTTTTTTCCTGGTTTTTATATAAACCAAATCGGTACGAGACGGTTGTCGAAACCAGATTGATCCCTTTGTTCGGTTTTTGGTATGAACCATTTGAAAAGTGCTGGAAACTGGCCCCGATACCAATCGTTGAATATTGCGGCAGTATGAAAGCTCCGTCAAGACGGAAATTGATGTACGCATTGTTCTTGCTTCCCACCAGGATGTTGTATGGGTTGTTCTGTGGGTCGTAGGCATTGAAGTTGTATGATAATCCGGCGCTGATATCGTAATTTACGCTAAACCATCTTCCTCGGTAGAGCGGACTTCCGAAAAAAGCATACACGGCAGCCGGCTTACCAAATCCGCTTTGTTCGTCGTCGCCCAGGATGATTTTATTCATGTTTCCCATGTAGTAACCAAAACCATAATAAGGATAACGAAACAGGCCATCAAAAATATTCCGGTCGAAATCGTCGGTTTGCCATCCCACACGGACATCAAATCCGACATAATAGTTGCTGATGATATCACTTTCGTGCGTTTTCAGCATACTACCTTGTTGGGCGGTTAATTCAAAAAAAAGTTTACGTGGTTTTGTTTTTACACTATCCGGATGGGTAGATGCAAAAAGAGCGTGACCCTTTGCAATGAAGAAAAGGAACAATAGTATTTGGTGTTTAGATTTCAAAGCTACTTAGGTATAAAGCAAATTATTTGATAAGTACTTGCTGATAAATAATCGGTGCTTCTATTAAAAAGATATGTTAATTTAGCGCTCAATAAGCAACCGATTTTATGAATTACGAAAAATTTGCAAAACATCAAAAAGAACAATTTATTAAAGGCATAACCCGTGTGGAAAATTATTACACTCAATGGAATGACCTTAAGAAACATATCAACAATTTTTGTGACGCATTGTTACCCGAATTGGAGAAAAATTTTAAATACATAATTTTTCAACTCAATGCTTCGCATGATCTACTACCCGAGGATCGTTCCATGAAGCATGAAAACCCGCCTCCCTTCGTGCATTTTTGCATGGAAGAAACCATCCGATCCCAAAACAATCCTTTGATTAATGAACTTGCTGCAAACCAACGCAGTATTTCGCTCCTTTTCGTACAAGGATTTTATGGCGAAGTACTGGTTGTAGTTTGTTCCTGCCATTCGTCAAAACCAAGGATGAGAGACCGGTTTTTGTTATACAAGATATATACCAATCCAGACAAAATCACAGAAAAAAAGTTGGAAAACATCTTTTCGTATTATTTTTCACGTGCCGTTCAGATGTTATATTTGAATAAACCGTCGATCTGGTTTAGTTTATCTACCGTCTTAACAAGACTCCTGAATCGATATGAACTTTTGAAATATGGAAAATCATCATTACGCGCCATCGAATCCGTTATGACAGCGTTGACAAAACGGTGAAATCCCGGTGACCATATGTTAAGATAATCAACAGTACGGACAGGTTAAATGTTCAGTTGATTATGTTAAAGTGTTTTAGCGCTTTCCAAATACCATCCTCGTCTACGTTTTCGGTTGTATAATCCGCCGCTTGTTTGACTTCGTCTGAAGCATTACCCATAGCGATTCCAATGGCAACATGCCTCAGCATCGATATATCATTTCCTCCGTCACCGAAAGCCATTGTTTCATCCAAACGGATCCCGTAGTTCCCGATCACCTTGTCGATGCCGGTTTGTTTGTTATTGCCACGCACATTGATATCTGCAAAAATGGGATTCCAACGGCTGGCCTCGCAATGAGGAAATATTATTTGCATGATTTCATCTTCTTTTGCCTTGTCGACATATAAATTGGCTTGGATGACCTCATTACGTGCTGCTTCACGCAGCGATCTTACGGGCGGTATGGGAACGTCGACCATCCGGGCCAATTCTCTGACCCGGTCGTTTACATAATTGACGGTTATTTCGTCTTTGGTCATAAACGAACAGGGAAATGATTCCTTTTCTTCCTGGTAACGAATCAAAGCATCAATATCTTCTTTCGGGATGATTCCCTTGTGAATTACTTGATGATCTGCTGTCACACAATAACTTCCGTTAAAGGTGATGTACCCGTCAAAATCCACTCCATCCAGATTATCAATTTGTGCCAATGATCTTCCTGTTGCAATAAATATTTTGATTTTCCTTTTTCGTAATTCAATTAGGGCATCGATGGTAGATTGTGGTACTCGATGTGTGTTGAAACTCACCAACGTACCATCGATATCAAAAAAAATGGCTTTTATCATGATATGTTATTTTCTAATATTATGTTCTTATTATCAATGTGTTGATTTGATATTTAACTTCTGTGAAAACGATGCCAAAATTAAACATTTTGATTTGTAGTTTCATCATTTTTGAAACAGGACTTTGAATTTCAGATAATGAATGGGCATATTGCCTGATTATATCCACGGGTTTCAATGACACATTCAGTAAAACATTCAATAATCTATTCGTTTTGACCAGAAATTGTCGGTATGCTGAAATGATAGATTGTTCCCGTTTCAGGGTTGTATTCTATATTGATTTTTGCGCGATTCTTAACCGTACACGCGGCAAAAACGTTAAAATCTTTATCAGGTGTCAGCATAACGTGAGTCGTTAATCCGAGTTTTTTGGTACGTTGGATAAATATTTCTTTTTCCAGCGTATATTCTTTTTGCCAAGGATCGGAAATGCTCACTGTAAGACCATTAATTGTTCTCATGGCCGACGCTGCGATCGTAGTGTTTTTCGAAGCAGGTTTGATTATCTGTGCAAAAAGATATTCCAGGGAAATGGCAAGCATAATTTTGTCACCTTTAGTGGGTAATGTTTTGTCGGTGGATAGTCGGTAAGTAATGCTTTTGGATGCAGATATTATTCTGTACAGATCGACAACCTGTTCGATAATTTCTTTTGCATCAAAATCAACTATTGTTTGGGGAAATCCATTGGAACCTGATTCTATCCATTTAAGCAGAGCGTCCATTAGTTGGTCGGCGTTGTACTCATATTTTTTTCGTAATTCAGAATGGTTAATCAATTGTACATCGCCGTTTATGGAGGAAATGTTTGTTTTGCGAATCATCGAGTGTTGTAATCCGGCCTTATACTCATATGTAATCTTCATCAGATGATTTTTAAGCTGAGCCGGAAATCCATTCAATGGGCTTTCTTTAATATTGGAAATCATTGTAAATGTTTTTTTCCGGTACTTGATGGATTTTGAATAATAAGCGAGAACAGTTGCCAATATCACACCAGTTGACAGCAGGATATACATTAACAGGAATCTCTTTTTTCTGGTTTGCACCTCATCTTCAGCTTGGTATTCCATCATGGTGTTTGCCAATTGATCAAAAAAATGCTGATTGGTAGTAGCATAAAATATACTGTCACGCAAAGCCGTGCCTTTCTTTAAATATTTCAATGCAATGTTTTCGCGGTTCTCGGCTTGTGCTACTTCTGATGCGAGCAGATAATGTTCAACCAATAAGAATAATTGTTTATTCCGAGTAGTAATTTCGTAATTATCAGCCAGATACTTCCATGCCTTTTTTAGATCACCCCTAAGTAAATATATCCGGGCCATTTGATATGCACACATTGCATTCAACGGACTAGTTCCATTGTGTTCCTGCAAATATCTGCGGGTATTTTCTAAGTATTCTGTAGCTTCATCAACTCGGTCTTCTGCGGTCATCGAACGTGCAATAATATAGCTTAATCGTGCACGAGGTAATGGTTTTAATGAGTCAAGATCGATCAAAACCAGATCATTTGCCGAAACTTCCCTATTGTTACGAATCATGTTGTAGTTGTTTAGATGCGCAATAATTAAGTTCATACTGTCGGATTTTTCGCATAGCTCCCAACATTTTTGGTAATAATATTGCGCATGTTCGGGACTATAAAGATAATATAGGCGTGCTACAAGTTCGTATCCGATGATCAATAATTCGTGATCATCTGTTTTTTTTGCTATCAATAATCCTTCCTTCGCTTTAGCCAGTGAGGAGGAATACTGTGTCTGCCAGTAGTCAATTCGTGCTAATTGAAACAAACATTCGGCTTGTACATGTTCGTCGTCAATTTGCTTAGCTATTTGATATACATTTGTGTAATGTGTTTTTAGAGCATCGAATGATTCATCGGTTTCAAGCAGGTTTTGTATGGTTGCAGCATGTATCTGGTTACGATCAAATCCGTCTGTTACTTGTCCCTGACAAACAAGTGAAAAAACATACAGCAGAATTACCGGAATAGCAAACCTTTTCATTTTTCATTGTATTGAAGATAACTACCATCAGCCACATGTTCCAAAAACTCATGTTAGTGCGAAAACCACAGTCAATCAAATACACATATGCCATTCATATGTGTGCAGGATAACGCATTTTAATGCTTGCAAATATAATACTATTTATATAATAAATAATAGGGTGCATGACAAATTGCAATATTTTTCTCAATTTGTATCTTTGTGCTGATAATAAACCTAATACCTTTCATCATGGATAAAGCATCACTCAAGTCATTAATGTTATCAGCCATATCAGAAGAATTGGATTTGTGGTTGG
>JAVBNI010000108.1:0-3095 GCA_031551645.1 Bacteroidales bacterium
CCAACCACAAATCCAATTCTTCTGATATGGCTGATAACATTAATGACTTGAGTGATGCTTTATCCATGATGAAAGGTATTAGGTTTATTATCAGCACAAAGATACAAATTGAGAAAAATATTGCAATTTGTCATGCACCCCAATTTACTCTCATCGAGGTTGAAATAAATAATTTTTTTAGGTTGAAACATTGCATGTAACACATATGTGTGACTATCTATAGCAGCAAACATATGTACGGCGCGAAAACCGGGAAAGGCAACCCGTTTTGTTTCGATATGATTGCCTAACAAATCGTATATATACACCTTTCCATATGGTTCAAGCAATTCAAGGTTACCCGAAAAAGGGTTGATATTGAAATCCTGAATAAATGAATATTCTCCGGCGCCTTGCCCTTTTTTATCTATTTTAAAGAGAAATTTTCCCGTTTGATCATACACAAAGATGATACTTTGCGTTGGATCCAACACATAATATTTGTTCTGATGAACAATCATTTTCATGATACCTGCAATAAGAACATCAGGCGAAGTTTCCAACGGAATGATTTCAATGGAACGAAAATAATCGAACAGAGAAGCTCTCTCCGGTCGATCCAGATCAACAAAAATAACATTATCAGTTTGTGGTTTTTGTTTACACATTGTAAAACATACCACAATCAACGTTATAAATACCTTTTTCATTTTTTATCTCTTACCTGAATTTTCGATCATGTACGATTTACCAATAGTTATTCACGAGTTTATCAATCGTTCCTACCCCCATAATGGCGTATACTTTTCTGTTTCCATCGGTATTATCTACATTTACCCTGTAACAATTGCCTCCGATACCCAATCCAATTTTTTACAAAAATATCCCTGTAGACTCTTCTTTCCCCAAAAAAAGAAAAGCACCAATTCAAGTCACTTGCTCGTAAATCGGAGCAAAGCGTTTGACAATTTCAGCATATAAATCAGTATTATTTTTGAAAAACTTGTCGAACTTGGTATCTTTATAAAACTTCTGCAGTAACGGAACAAATTTTTCTACATTTTCTTTATTCCACCGCGGATCAAGTTGCCAAACATCCTTGACATCAGTCAACTGGTTCAGATGATCATCTAGGTGAGCAGCCAACCACATGGGGCCATCAAAAGCAATTCCATTCTCAGTTATCATTGATTTTGTGAATTGTATCAACTCATTATTTTTGTATTTTTCAAAATATTGTTCAATTTTATCAGTATGAAGTTTAAAATTCTTATTTGAATATTCCTGCTTTTCTGACAAACGAAAAACAATACTCATCAACTCGACTCTCTTGTCAATAGTTGGTTTTTCTAAAATAACTTTTTCTTGTACACACGCCTGAAAATTAAGCGTAATGAAAATGGCTATTACAATTCTGGTCATTATTTTTATTATTGATGATCCTATTCTTGCCTTATGATTTCAATTGCTTTTTCCAAAAGTTCATCACGTCCTTCCCGAATCCCTTTTATAGTAGGTTTCACTTCAATATCCGGCACAATACCTATGCGTTGAGTTTCCCTTCCATCAGGATAATAAACGCCATTGCCAGAAATAAAAGTTATTAATCCGCCTGGAAGATCTATTTTCGATATATTCCCATCAGTGCCAGCTGTTTGACTTCCGATAATGGTTGTATTAAAACCTGCTCGGAGAGCCATAGCCGTAAACTCCGCTTGACTTTGTATTTCTTCGTTGACGATAACCACTAATTTCCCTTGATAACTATTTTCCAATTTCGGAATAATATCGTCCAATCCCAATGTAAATTCTCCCGGATTGTCCGAATTTCCCACTGTTAATATTGCAATAGGGGTATTTTCTGATACAAAAAAAGAGCCCAGCATATAAGCCGCATAACTTGGTGGATAATTTCGAATATCAATAATAATGCCTTTGGTGTTCATAAACTCTCTTTTGATAACGGGAATATCTTCACTTTTTATGGTTCCTAAATTGATATAACCAATACCCTTATCTATAAATCTGTAACTTCGGATAGTATCTTGCTGTCGGCGTTGATAATCCAGTAGCATTCCATAAATTTACTATAGGTATTTTATTCTGCCCTGTTTTACCGGATGATATGTAATCGGTGTGAATGCATGATTTGTTGGAGCATAATATATTTTAGTAATCTCCCTTAATCTTGCAGCTTCATTAGATGCCGGATAATATTTTTTCATACTGTCGACGATAGCTTCAACTGTTTTTCCTTCAATATGAGTAATGATATCTCCTTTTTTTAATTCGATATTTTTACCAAAATATTCCGTTACCACCAATTTTTTCTCAACAAATTGTACAAAAACAGGAGGAGCCCGCCTAAAACCCTTGGATGCCTCGATTTTGACAAACCATTGAACAGAATGTGAATCGCATACCTCCCTATAAGTCTGAGAGTGGCCAACTCATATTGCAATCGGTCTTTTCCCTCGATGAAATACGGAATGTATTCTTTTAGTACAACATTCCAATCCTTATCTGTCAAATGTTTATTCGGGGAAAAATAACATATCATATTCCAATACCGGTACAAAGCCAACAATCTGACTCCTGCATCGGGACAATGATCGCTTCCCACGTAGTCTTTCTCATTTGTGAATATTGGGTTCCCGACAAAATCAGTCATTTGTATATAATAATGAGGGCCCTGATTACGGTTTAAATAGATTTTATGTAACAAATTATTCAATTTCCGGTTGATGCTACTGTTTTTAATCCATGATAAATCGGGTTTTAAAACGGCATCGCCAGAAGTTGGTTGGCATGTTTTACAGTTTGGTATCCGACCATATTTTCCAATCCATTTGATCAGGATTTTGTCTCGTTGTTGATCATTGTTTGCTTTCAAATAATCAGGCAACACCCTAAACAGCTCATAATCCCAATTATAATTTCCTTTTGCAATAGCCGGATGATGGTATTTTAAAAATCCCCATATTCTCCCCAATAATTCCAAATCCGCTATTTTTTGTTCGTTTAATTCCGGAAAAACAATATTTGAACCTTTATCAAATTCTTTGTCATTTTTTGCCTTATCCGAAAAAGGTTTCGGTGTGTATGGCTTTACTTTT
>JAVBNI010000085.1:0-6938 GCA_031551645.1 Bacteroidales bacterium
CCTGTATATCATTAGCTTTAATGATGCAATAATTGTATATATCTACTTTGATGCTTAACCCGACTCGTTTCCAAAAATCCTGAAATGATTGTTTCATGGTCGAACTTTCCGAATAAGGCATGGTTGCGAAAATACCTTTCAAATCCGAATTGCAGGATTCCCACCATGAATCGACCATCCCTTCGAGATGATCAACGATAACGGCTTGTTGAGTGTTTTTGCCGTCGACAAAACCTTCGATGTAACATTTTCGGGAACTTGGCGAATCGAAAGACTTGAAAAGATGCTTGTTGTCATCAGTCCCGAGTGCTTCAAGCGGTAATAAATTGTAGGTATGATAATTCTTGATTGCCTCATCATTAAGGAGAACCAAAATACTGTGACTTATATTTTCGTTTTCATCTTCGATCAAAAAAGTACATTCGACCTGATCGTTGCTTGTTCTCCGTGCAGTTAACAGGTTTTTCAGCCTGTTTTCGGCAATAAATTCATCCGCACGGCGTATTTCGTCATCGGTATATCCGTCGCCGCCATCGCCGTAAAACAGGCTGATAAATAAAAAAGCTTCCCATCTTGGGATTTCAATGGTTTTTGTTTTTACAGTTTTCATTTTATGAAATTTTTATTGAGTTAAAAAATTAAAGGGCAGCGTTTTCGGCTACCCTCTCCTTATTTTTTGTTTCATTTCGCTTTTTCATGGCTTCGAACACTTCCTGCCGTTCAAGTTCCAATTTGGCTTCCGTAGCTTCGGTGTATCCGCCAAAGAGAATATACCCGCCGTTCCGCCCCGTCAATTTACACTTGATACCCGCCGCATTCAGCTTGTCGATACGTTTTTGCGCCGTCTTTACGCTTGAATAGGAGAGCGGCCAAAAATAATGTTCGCCTTTTTCGCCTTGGTTATTTTCACCGAGAACGATTATTTTGCCGTATGATCTGGTTTCGTACAATGAGAAGCACGCCTTACCGAGCGCTTGACGGATCGTTTTGTGCGCGATGCCTTCGGGATAAGTGAATACATCCGTACCCTTTTCGCCTTTCAGTTTTGGTAGTTCTATTTTGTAGGGACAATCAGATTTCCCGATCGCCAAATTCAGGTAAAAATTGGTATGGAAGTAATCGGTCATTGAGTCACTGTCATCGAAATTGTACGACATCACAAAGTCATACACATTTAACATTACTTCTTTAGCCCGATCTGTAATGTCTTTATCCGTTTTAATATAATATTCATTGATATGCTTGTATACCTTGACCTCGGAATCGGGTTTGAAAGCCGTAAAATCTGCTTTTAACAGTACGATAAACAAGGATTTATAATCATATCTTCGTGCAGAGAAAGTATAATGCGGATAGGTTTCCTTCAACCATTTCCTAACGATTTCGATGACTTCCCGCGGGCCTTGTCCTTTATAATTACGGCCCTGCCAGCGATATTCGTTGTACACATATTCTGAATACTGTTTTGCCGTTGCGCCCGAATAATCATCTTCGTAACCCGATGCGGTATTTGTTGTATCCGTTCGATGTTCCCAAATCACAAACAGTTTTTCAAATTCCGCATTGATTTGTTGCATTGCTTGCGTGTCGCCACCTCTGTCAGGATGGTTTTTCATTGCCAATGCCCTGTACTGCTTTTTTAAGTCCGCAAGACTACCGATATTACTAAAGTATTTCATTTTGTTGTTTTTTAATGATTATGCTGATATTTTTAAATAATTGCGAAAGAATGATTTACACATTCCGTACACTTCTGTAATGCTGTAACCGTGTGAACTGCGAGGGTAATCGATCATTATGCTGAAATAATCATATTCGGCGGCATACAATTTTATAGCGACATCTTTGAGCAAAGTCATCTCCAAAACACTGCCACCGCCTTGAAAGGGACTGAATATACCGCAGTAATTACCTTTGGGAATGATGATCTTGTTTATTTTAAAGTCGGCTTTCAGCAAATCGGTTGCTTTAATTTTAGCCGTAAAAACAAGCAGGTTGGCGCCACAACTTGTATTTTCAAGTTCCTGATAGAAATCCTCGTAGGTAACCAGCTCCTTTCCTTCCCGATATTTTTTATTCGGGAATCGACCATACACCTTTTCGCCTTTCGATAACAGAACTTTTTTGACTTTTGCAGGATTGAGTTTCAAGGCATCGACCATATCGCCGAAGTAGGTTTCCTCGTAACCGTATCCTCCCTGCGATTCCAACCAATAGGAGTTAATGCAGTCATAATTTGAGTGAAGCTGCACCCTGATCGGGATGTCGGCGGTATTCCCGATAAGTCTTCCGATTACATCCGAATCATCCCGTTCGTATATTTCTTCCCTGATAAGGTCATCGTTTTCTTGAAAGAATACATTAACTTTTGATTTGCCATAGCCGTTTTCAATACATTGTTTCTTTAACAAATCGATGATTTCGTTGACGGATTCATGTTCGGCATCGATATACCAATCCGTGATTTTATCCCGAAGATGATCCGTACTTTTGTCATCGAGACACTGTTGGAGCACATCAAAATTGTCGTCGAGGTTGTCATCATAATTTACCCAAATGAGGGTATAAGATTTGTCCATGAAGCCAAAAACTGTTTCTAATGTTAAACTTTTATTTTTCATGATTTTTAAACAGGTATAAAAAACAACAGAGCGACACAAGGCCGCTCTGTCATTTTAAGTGATTATTAATTAATTGTTTATGATACTTCTATTTCAATACGCTTTTCCAACATTTCCATCAACTCATGTTTATTGGCATGGGATGAGTATCGTTTTTGGATCGATAACAGATCATCAATCAAAACCAGTTCACCATTGATTTTCCGTTGGTCGGTTATTCCCGAATCTTTCATTGATGTGATTAATGCAGGAATTTCTTTGTCTCCAATTACTTTGTACTTCATCTTGTATTAATTTATGGCTTATAAATAAAATGAGCCGCGATTACGCAGCTCCTAATTCTTGATTTCGAGGTTTGTATTCCCATATTGTATAGGAATATCCTTTTCCGTCTCTGTATGCAATACATTTGTTTTTGAACTTTTCCCAATTACATTCCTTTTTTTGAAAATGATCTTGAAAATCCGATCTGAAAAAACAACGAAGGATTTTTTCCAATTCATTTTTATCAAAATCGTAATCCGAAGACACGTAAACAACAATGAGCGATTTCTCACACCTAAATTCGACAAAGAGTATCTCGCGATCATCCAATTTTATCCGATCGGGATCTCCCTCGAAAAAGTCGAGTACATCCAGTGTCTTATTTTCATGTAAGTGCCTGAATAGCTCTACGGAAAGCGAAGAGTCGTCATAACTTATGATTTGAATATCTTCCATGATTTTAGCTATTTAATTGATCAATCTCCAATCAACATGTGATACAATTCGATTTTATCAGCCACTGATTTTTTCTTCCATTCTTCATCGCAGGTATCAACAAAATCCTGAAAACCGTCTTCGGGATCGAATTTCAGATAGTTGTAACCTGTGATATATTCCATTTCTTTAAATCCGAGACCCGCCCACCAACGGTCAATTTTTTCTTCTATATCTGGTTTATCCAATGAATCCAAATATTCCTTGATCACGTCGCCGTGACAAGAATGCGGCTTGCAAAAACAGCCGAGTGTTTTGCCTTTAAGCTCATGTACTCGCCTACGAAACTCAGTATCGGTTAACAGCCTTTCATAGAAATAAGCCTTATACCGTTCGATTGTAGCGCCTCTTGTTTCATTTTCCGACAATCTAAACGGATTCCCGAAATATCCCTCTTGTCCGCGCCCTTCTCTTCCGATGTATACATCGTACTTTTCATTTCTGATATTTACTACTCTTGTCATATCCAACATATTTTTGGTTTTTTATTATGTGGCCTTTCCCATTTCCGCGCCCCCGCAGTCAAGGTTTTTGGAAAAAATACTACCCGACCGAAGGGAGGTGTGGAGATTTTTTTCAAAACTTGCATGACCTTGACTGCGGAGAAAGGGTGCGGAAATATCTTTGCCACGGAATAAAAACCAAATACACCGTAACGAAAAAAACCACCCCGTCTCACGACAGGATGGTCTTCCGTTTTCATCGCTTCTCACGAAGGGAGATCAACTAACCATTAAATTTATAATACATGAATACATCAACAAGAACAAGCTTAGATTTTTATATTGTATCTTTTAATTTTCCTTTCTGTTTCAAAAACTCTTTTACTTCGGATGATTTGTAATAAGTCCTTCTGTCAATCGTGTAATATGAAACCAATTTTTTGTGCCTGTACCGTGCAAGTGTTCTTTTAGTAACACCAAGTAAGGCGCACATATCATGGTTATCGAGCAACTTATCTCCATCGAGAGAATCCTTAATATTCATCATTCTATCAATTTTTTTATTGATTTCGTTAAGCGCTGATATGATCAATCTGCTTACTTCATCGAATTTTTCCACATCAATATTCATCTTCAAGAAATTGATTTTAAATACAGTGCAAATATCCGATGCTTTTAAGCGTTTGATAATGAAGTCTGTATAATTTTTTTTTAAGGCGTCCCGGATACTTGATTTGCAGATAGTTTCAAATGCGAGTTTTTGTTTTTCGGGTTTGTGCTTTCAGCCACACTCTGTATACCCCTTGCAGTTAATTGTTTATTAGGCGCTTATGCAGGGTTGGCGTTTTCGTAATTCTCAAATATTTTTTATGCATCAAAAAGCCCGATATAACAGGTCGATTTTTGCTATATTGGGCTATAATACCTACTGTTTTTAGAAATACGGAGTACTGTTTTTTGCCGCGCTAACTTGCTGTATTTTAAAAGATAATGAATTTTGACTTTTCCCGATTTTATCCTGAATGATGCCTTTACTTTTTGTTGATGTTATTCATTCGTTTTTTAATGGCACCAATTAATTTTTCAAGAAAAGGCGTTTGTTTATTCCGTATTTTCAACTCGGCGAAGGTTCTCGAAAGGTTATTGCCAAGGTTGATATTAAATATTTTTTGCAGATAAGATGATAATTGAGTCATTTTAATATCGTTACCAAATGCTTTTATAGAATCCAGCGCATAAATCAGTTCAATCAGATATGCTTTGGAAAGCTTCCAGGTGAGTTTTTCCTTCTGCAAAAAGTCTTGATTACACTTGCTGCTGCCTTCCAATAACTCGATCTCGCCCATCAAATATATTTGAAGCATGTCGTTTACAAGAATTTTTGTCACCTTGAAATCGGCATTGGTCGAGAATTTCGGATCGCGTTCGTAGGAAAAAGACTCAAGATATTGCTCCGTGTCGATTTTCCCCCGCGTAAAGTAAAAAACATCCGAATGAGTAGCGCCTTGTCGGTAATAACGGTAAAAGTCCAGCCTTTTGATGGTGTATTTTTGGATTGAATCCAATTCATTTTTCAAATACAACACCTTTTCCTCCTTACCCGATAAGGGACGATTCATCTCTATGTTATACACTTTCCTGTGGTATAACAAATGTTTGCAAAAATTCGGCTTGACCACCTTAAAGAATTCGATTTCTTCTTTTTCGTTTTTAAACTCGTAGGAATAAATAAATTCTTTCAGCCTGCCGCATGCATCTCCGTAGAGTTGCGAAGCAATAAGCGATTTCCTGATAATGTCTGATTCTCCATTTTCAACCAGACGAAATTGCTTTTCGACATCATTTCCCAAATGTGATACAAAGTCCTTCATAATCTTTAATTATTAATATTAAATTAATGGTTTATTATCTTTTAACTATAATGAGAATGCACTACCGAGAATAATCTTTTTGTAAAATTATAGGAAAAATATATCCTAAATCCCATTCTTCACGTATATATCTATGACAACAAAAGGCTACGGCTCTTTTGTAAAGGGGGAATAGATAAAATAGATAGCAACAAAATGCAACAATTGGTGTATTTATGACATATCGGAATATTCGCAACAGACTGATTGATAGTATGGTCAATAGGAGCAACGACAGTATTAAGCATTTATTGAATCCCATATATATGTTTTCGGTCATATTCTTTTTAATCGGTTTCACATATAATGCGATTATATATATGATTGAGGGTGCCTCATTTCTGTATTTGAACAGGGTAGTCGGTATTTGTTTTGTCTTGTTTGTCTTATATCTCCTGAAAAGTAAGAATATAGACATCAATAAAGCGATCATTTTTAACGCACTAATCATCGCATCGCTTTTAATGTCTATCATCATCCAGCAAACCATCATACAAAAAAGCAATTCGGCAGAAACTATTTTGGTAGAGATGTCTACAATCTTTATCCCGACCATATTGTCGGGATTGACGATATACAGAAATAAGTCTATCGTAATTTCATTCTTTATCATCGTATTGTATGCGTTTTCTGCGGTTTACTTAGATGACAAAACATTGAAAAGGGCAATCGTCATTTTTTCGTTTATTTCATTGGGTATTCAGTACGAATTATTTCATCTGATGAATGTGATCGACAAAATGAAGAGTAAAAACTCTAAATTAACCTTGGAGCAAAAAGCGTTAATCGGCTTTTTTGATTTAACCAACGAACAATGGAAACAGATCAGAGATGGGAAGTTGCAGAGGGAGCAGGCAATTGCCATTGTTTCGAGATTGGAGAAGGATTTGCAGGAAAAACTATACCTTAGAGTAAAAGAGATTATTCAATCCGAAGAGGAAATTAAAGAAATACTCAGAAAATATCATCCCGATTTAACCGTCGGAGAACAACAAACCTGCTGTTTTATTCTACAGGGCAAATCTGTTACGGATATAGCAAAGATCAAGGAAGTCAGCAATTCGGGGGTAACGATTATGCGTAGCAGGATCAGAAAAAAATTACATTTGGGTCATAATGACAGTTTGAAAGATTATCTCGAAAAGATTGTAAGGAGGCATTTGTGAGAATTGTGGCCAAAGGGTGGCAGATTTCCATTTTTCCTG
>JAVBNI010000218.1:0-4473 GCA_031551645.1 Bacteroidales bacterium
ATCCTGCTCAATTTCAACCGCACCGCCGGATTATTTGCCTCCATCCTGTGGACGAAAATATTTGCGGTGGTGTTCCTTGCCTTGTCCTGCTTAGGGACTAAGGGCGTAAAAGACGAGAAAATAACCTGGAATAAAATCTACGTCTGTCTGATTTCCGGGTTCGTTTTCTTCTTCCTGAACTGGTGGTTGTTGATTTTGCCGTTCCCATTGGTAGCCAATGCCGGGTTCTACATTTTCACCATATCAGTCGGCTATATTTTGTTACTCATGGCGGGTATATGGATGAGCCGCTTGCTGAAAAGCAATCTCATGGAGGACGTCTTCAATATGGAGAACGAGAGTTTCATGCAGGAAACCAAACTGATGGTAAACGATTATTCGGTCAACCTGCCTACGAAATTCTGGTATAAAAAGAAGCAATGGAAAGGCTGGATAAATGTTGTAAATCCATTCCGCGCGGCTATTGTGTTAGGTACGCCCGGCTCCGGGAAATCCTACGCCGTAGTGAACCAATTCATCAAACAACAGATTGAAAAGGGCTTTTCGATGTATGTGTATGACTTTAAATTCCCAGACCTTTCAACGATTGCCTACAACCACTTATTGAACAACCGTGAGGGTTACGCCAAAGTCCCAACATTCTACGTGATAAACTTTGATGACCCGTCACGTTCACACCGCTGCAATCCGATTAACCCCTCATTCATGGACGATATATCGGATGCCTACGAAAGCGCTTATACAATCATGTTGAACCTCAATAAAACGTGGGTGCAGAAGCAGGGCGACTTCTTCGTAGAATCCCCGATTATCCTGTTTGCTTCCATCATTTGGTATTTGCGTATTTACAAGGACGGTAAATACTGCACGTTCCCGCACGCAATAGAATTTTTGAACAAACGCTACGAAGATATTTTCCCGATTTTGACAAGTTATCCCGACTTGGAGAATTATTTAAGCCCGTTCATGGACGCATGGCTCGGAGGTGCTGCGGATCAGTTGATGGGACAGATAGCGAGTGCCAAAATCCCGCTCTCCCGTATGATAAGCCCGCAGTTGTATTGGGTGATGTCCGGCGACGAGTTTACATTGGATATCAACAACCCGGACGACCCGAAAATATTGGTTGTTGGGAACAATCCCGACCGTCAAAATATATACGGTGCGGCATTGGGACTGTATAACTCGCGTATCGTGAAACTCATTAACAAGAAAGGCCAGCTAAAGAGTTCCGTTGTGATTGACGAATTACCGACTATCTACTTCAAAGGGCTGGATAACCTGATAGCGACTGCACGAAGCAATAAAGTTGCCGTATTGCTCGGCTTTCAGGATTTTTCACAGTTAAAGCGCGACTATGGCGATAAAGAAGCCGCCGTAGTGATGAACACGGTCGGTAATATCTTTAGCGGGCAGGTAGTTGGCGACACGGCAAAAACGCTTTCAGACCGTTTCGGAAAAGTATTGCAGAAACGCCAGTCGATGACCATTAACCGCAACGATAAATCCACCTCCATTTCTACCCAAATGGATAGCCTAATACCGCCGTCGAAAATATCCAATTTGACACAGGGGATGTTTGTCGGAGCAGTCGCTGACAACTTCGATGAACGCATCGAGCAGAAGATTTTCCATTGTGAAATAGTTGTCTATAACGAGCGGGTAGCTGCCGAAACCAAAGCGTACAAGAAAATTCCTGTTATCTCCAATTTTGTCGATGAGCAAGGCGTTGACCACATGAAGGAAATGATACAGGAAAACTATAATCGCATCAAAGCCGAAGTGAAGCAGATTGTCGCCGATGAACTGGAGCGTATTCGCAACGATGAAAATTTGTGTCACTTGTTGCCAAAAAAGGAGGAATAGAGGGATAGAAACAGTAAGAGCCGCAAAATGCGGCTCTTACTCGTTAAAATAGAGTTACATTATCTCCATTATATGCTTGAAAATAATTCCCTTTTCATCCAATACCCTGAATTTTGCTTGCAAGACTTTAGGTAGAGGATGTTTGTTTTGACACATTATAAATAACTCTTGAACAGTTAGAACAATTATCCTTGCGCTCCTGTCTGTAAAGTATTCAATTGCTTTATCATCCACAGGTGAATTTGTAATAAAAAGACCTTTAGGGAAATGGGATTTTGATTCAATTTTATTGGTAAACAGCAATAAATCATCTTTGGGAATAGTATTTGCTCGGTATTTTGCTTCGGCAAGAATCGTACTCCCATCAAGAACAAAACTCCCATCTATTTGGTCGTATTCTGTACGATATGATGCATGAGGGTCTAAATCAAATGCCTTAAATAAGCTATTAAGGTATTTTTCAAATGCGTAACCTTTAGCTTGGGGACTTGGTATTTTTTCTATTTCTAACAGCGATAAATTAAGGTTGTAGTAATCTACCGGAGATTCTTTTTTAACTTCCGGGGTTGGCTCTTTAGGTTTGAATTGAGTATTTTCTTTACCTAACAGCTTTATGCCAAACTTGTATAAATTATCGGTTTTTTCTTTAAGGCCATCAGTCACCAGACCATTTTCTTTCATGTGATTTACCGCCATAACAATAGCTTTACCTACATACGGTTCGGTTTCATCTTTATAAAATGCCCTAAATATTTTAGCCTTTGATAATCCAGGATATTTTGCATATACACTATATCCAACCACATCCAGCATAAATTCTTCAAAATCCCTATTGGGGAGGTTGAGAAAATACCCACCCATTCCAAATACAGATTCTATAAGTTGCTTTTCGTTAAATGAGAGATTTGCCATATTACCTATTTATTAATAGCCCTCAAAGATACGACTTTAGTAAATGTGATATATAATTTTATTGGATAACATCATTAATCATTTCTCGCCAACGTAACACTTCAACGCCACTCGCTTCCAAATCGGCACCACAAGCTGCCAGCAGCCCGAAAACCAACTATTATCCAGCCGTTTACACATATCTTCGTTCCGCATTAATAGTAATGCGGAATCATTAAATCATTTTTTATCATGGATGAAAAAAATTTGAAAGACCAAAACATTTTGTTGGTCAAAGAGAAGGGCAGCAATGAATTGAAAGCTGTCGCAGGTGTCGGTAAAAACGGCAAGCCGGAAACGGTGGAAGCCAACGCGGAAAACGCCTCCCGGTTCCTGACGTTCAATCGCAGCAGCCGCGATGAGCTGGCAGGCATCATGTCGGACTTCAACCGGAGGGCGGACAACCCGAAAGATTTTCAACTTTTCCAAGTGCGTTACGGGAAATTTGAAAAACTCAAAGAAGGTCTGGAAGAAGTGTTGTCCGCTCCACATCATCCCGAAGCCAGAGATTATTTGAGGCCGTACGAAATCAACCCGAAAGATTTTACGGAAGACCCGAAAGTCCTGTTGACGCAGGGCGAAGACGGCAAGCTGAAAGCAATTGCAGGAGAAGGCAAGGACGGTAAATTGAAAACCGTCGATCCCACGAAAGAGAATGCCGACAGCTTTCTCAAAATCGACACGCGCGGCAATGCACTGGAAAATTTCTTCAAGAAGTTTTCCGCACAGTTCAAAACCCCGTCCCACACGGGTATCTATGCCGTGAGCGGAAAGGCGGTCGATTTGATGGCGGCGTTCATGGAGAAAATCATCCGTATCGACCCCAACGACAAAGTACTCGCCCCGTACCGCGTAACGCCTGATGGAAAGATGCAGGAACAGGCGCAAGGCAAGTACCAGCCGCTCGACCTGAACAAGCTCGACTGGAAAGAAGTCGACAAATTGGGGCTTTCCGGCGAATCGTTGCAGGATACACTCAAAGCCATGTCTTACGGCCACAAGTCGCCCGGACTGTTGGAAATCCGCATGGAAATCGACGGCAAGGAATTGCAGGCCACAGCCCGCCTGTCGTTTGAACAACAGCCTGACGGCACCATCAAACTCCAAACGCATCCCTATCAGGAAAAACCCGATTTTGAAAAGCCGTTTATGGGCGTCATGTTCACCCCCGACGAACAAAAGCAACTCACCACTACCGGCCACGGCGGGCGTGTCTTCGAGTTGGAAATGACACCCGGCGGCGAGAAAATCCCGACGCTTGTGTCGCTGGACAAAATCACCAACCGCGTGGAAGCCGTTCCGCTTTCCGAAATCCAAATCCCGAAAATGTTGAAAGGTGTGGAGCTTTCGCAGGAGCAGCAGGACGGTTTGAAGAACGGTCAGGGCGTGCTGGTGGAAAACATGGACAAGAAGCCACGCCCCGGTGAGGAAGCAGGCGCAAAAATCACGCGCATTGTGCAGTACAACGCCGTGAATAAAAACTTCGACTTCCTGTTTACCCCCGAACAACGCCGGCAGCACCAACAGGAACGGGCAACAAAAGCGGAACAGAAAACGGGGCAGGACGACAACCAACCGCTCAAAGCCCGCAAGGTCGGCGAAGTATGGGTGCGCCCCGTACAGGGCGGCGTTGAACTGACCCGCGAACAGTTCAAA
>JAVBNI010000290.1:0-2876 GCA_031551645.1 Bacteroidales bacterium
GCCGAAAGTAAATTTTTTCTTTCAAAACCTCTCAGTGTTTTATGGGAGAGGATTTTGAAAGAAAAAAAATAAAAGAATGTAAACGAAGTGCTGAGATTTTAAAAGCTCTTTAGAGTGTCAACGAACTTGTGATATTTAATAATTAGTAATTGATGAAAGTTCGTCATTTTATTAATCCGGGTGAAATAGTAAAAATTGAATAAACATATTCTACGCGCATTTGTTTGAAATAATAATTGTTATTAGTACCAAATGCGGTATTTATGTTTATGTTGGTTAGGTATTATATTGTTCGGGACGTCTATTATTGCGAAAGCTGCTCCCGGAACAATTGATCAGCTGCAACAGGCTTTGTGGAGCGAACAGCGCGATACGGCAAGGATGCGCATCTTCCTTCAGTTGAGTGATCATTTGCGGGGGAAAAACAGTTTATCCATTAAATATGCAGACAGTGCCCTGATAATTGCAGAAGCAGCTAACGATTCGGGGTTCATGTCCAAAAGCTACGCTGCAATAGCCCGTAACCAAATTTTTGTAGGTGATTTTAACGCGGCATACAACGATGCGACCCATGCCCTGGAACTTTTGCCTGCAACATTGAAAGGCAGCCCGATAGAGGCTGATATCCTGATTGTACGCGGCGATGCCAATAACAGGTTAAGCGACTATTCCAAAGCGATATCCGACTACCTAAAAGCCCGCAACATAGTTCAGGTTCGGCGAGATACGGAAATGACGGCGCGAATTGATAACAATATCGGAGTGGCCTATTGGCATTCAGGTAATTTGGACTTGGCTCTGGATGCATACCAGAGCGCTGTAAAATATTTTGAAAACAAAAAGGATACATCCGCCATGTTCCTGACATATTCAAATATAGCTGCTATTTATGAGGATCTGGACAGACCGGATCAACAGTTGAAAACTTTGAACAAGCTATTTGAAATTGCGACATCGTCAAAAGGTACATGGACTAAGTCATGGGCATATAAAGAGTTAGGATCGTATTATCTATCCCATCGCGACACTGTGCAGGCAATTTATTATTATGATATGTTGCCTCCTTTGGCAGAACAAATGCCCATGGGACAGCATGCCTACGAAACATACACTGACCTGGCTAGATTTTATAATAGACTGGGAGACAAGAGCAGATCCTTCCAATATTATTATAAGGCGTTGACCAGCCAACCGGAAAATGATCCTCCGAAAACTGCAGCTGTACACAGCGCTTTAGCTGAATTGTATACAGCCGATTCCTTATCCGATTCTGTGGTGTACCACGCCGAAAAAGCATTTGGTATCGCATTTAAGTCAGGCGATCATCAAACGTTGGCTGTGGTAAGCCAAATGCTTGCCAAACATTACCAGCAGGAAGGTAATATCCAGAAAGCTATCGATTATGCCATCATGGCTTTCGACAATGCGTCGGGTTCCAATCCCGTTTTGGCAAGAGATGTAGCCAATCTGCTCGGTATTCTCTACGAATCGACCGGTAAGCATGCCGAATCCGATTTCTATATGAAAACCTACCATGCATTGGCCGATTCTATTAGGGCAAATGAGGAAAACCGAAAAACACGGATATGGTCGTCAGCCTTGAAATATGAAAGACGTGAAGCCGAATTAAATAGCCGGATCGAGTATCAGCAACACAGGATAAAAATGTACAAGATATTGGCGGTTTTGTTGGGCTGTATGATGTTAATGGTAATCTGGATAGCGGTCACCAGTTATCGTCTGGCCAGGATGCGGAAACGTACCAACATTCGCTTGAGTGAACAAAAGAACGAGCTGGAACATACCTATCAGGAACTTGCCCGTTATCAGGGGCATTTGCAGCAATTAGTGGATGAAAGGACTTCCGAGTTGAAAGCAGCTTTATTAAAGGCTCAGGAATCGGATCGATTTAAAGCGGCCTTGCTGTCAAACATGTCACACGAAATACGAACTCCTCTCAGTGCAATTACCGGCTTGCTGCAATTTATCGACGATCCGTCGATTACTCGTGAGGCCCGTACGGAAATGATCGAACAAGTACAGTTCAATTCCGTACAGTTGTTGAATATGATTGATGATATTGTCACGCTTTCTAAAATCGATTCGGACACCTTGGAACTATATCCCAGTCAGGTCGATATCAACAGCCTGTTTGAAGACCTCCTAGCCATTGCACAAAAAAACGCCGGATATTACAAGAAGAACAACCTGTTTATTTCCACCCAAATTCAATTACCGGAAAACCGGCATACCCTGTATGCAGATAAGGAACAGTTGAAAAACATATTATTACATTTGGTCGATAATGCCATCAAATTTACTTCTTCAGGATACGTCCGATTGGGCTGTAGAACAGTGGAGTCGGAAACTTACATAGATTTTTTCATTGAAGATTCCGGGGTTGGAATCTCACAGGAACACATACCCTATATCTTCGATCGTTTTTGGAAAAAAGGTGATCTGTATGTGCAGGATTATCGCGGGCTAGGTATCGGATTGCCATTGTGCCGCGAATTGGCAACATTGATGGGCGGAAAACTCAATGTGGGATCAACTCTTGGTGAAGGTTCTGTTTTCGACTTCATTTTACCATTCAATGACCAATAAGTAATAATGGTTAATGATAAATGATGATTTCTATGAAAATTGCAACTTGTATATAAATTGTTTGAACTACATCGATCTTCAAAAAGAATTCATCCGGGTATATGCCCTTTTTATTCCTATTTTCAGATTACTAAGGAACGCGAACAAAATAATTTTCCCAATTCAAGCAGATATTCGATAATTCAGTTCAGGTATCTTAGGATGTGGGCTTATGTTTTGATAATCAATTTCTTTCTTGTCAATTTTTTGCCCTGTTTGATAATATTTCA
>JAVBNI010000026.1:0-8513 GCA_031551645.1 Bacteroidales bacterium
TTCAAAAAAATGACGCATCTGAGATTCAATCTCTAACGAA
The DNA here is from genome assembly GCA_031551645.1 of Bacteroidales bacterium. Lineage (GTDB taxonomy): Bacteria > Bacteroidota > Bacteroidia > Bacteroidales > UBA4181 > JAIRLS01. The sequence continues at coordinate 41 of JAVBNI010000026.1, forward strand.
TAAAAGTTTTTCATGTCTGGAATTTCATTGGTTAAGTTGCTGAACAAAGATAACATGAAATAATTGGAAATGGGAATTTTATTTTGGGCGCATTCCTAAGGGATACTTCTTTTGTATAAAAAACACGGATGTTTGCAAAAATGTTTTTCCGGTTTTATGCAGGATTAAGTGAACGATTGTTCACATAATAATCAAGACAAATTTCATACCAAACGGTATCTTGCAGTTTAATATATCATTTTCATCCAAAAACAAACGCCTGCTTCTTATCTTAGAAACAGGCGTTGATTGTGTTACCAGTATATCTGTATTATTTTGCTACTTCCCATATAAAAGGATTGTTAGTCCAACTCTTATAAACATCCTTTCCCTCATCATCAACGCCGGTTTTATACTTAATGTTGAATTTTATCTCCGTAGCATCAGTTTTATGTGATGAAAAATAAGAAGTCATATCAAATGCATAAAAATAAAGATAAGCGCCTTTGGTTTCAGTACCTTCACCATCTTTTTTGGCCCTGATGTATAAAGTAGGAGTATCAGAAGTATCTTCAGAATCGTACGTCATTTCATAAACAAACTTCTGATCGCCCGGAGCTGTATGGATAAACCCAAAAAATAGGATATTAACCACAGGATCCCGGTATAACATATCTTCGATCGGAACGGTATAATCTTCAGTTGTACTTTCTCCTCCTGGTGTTGCAGCCGGGTAGCTGCTTTCTACTTTCACATATTGTACATTGGATATGGTGGTATATTCCGATGAAGGTTGATTGTCATAATTAACACTAAAATTAGTCACAAGCAGTTCACTAGGCTTCAAAAGATCATCGGATAATTCCGGAGCCAGAACGGTCCCCAGTGAAGTCTTGAGCAGGGGTTGCTGCAAGAAGGAGTACTCCACAATTGCTGGAATATAAAGGTGGGAAGAAATGTTTTCTCCTTTTTTCATACAACTTGTTGCGCCAAATATCAAAGCGAACAGAGAAAGAATTATTACATTATTCAGTCTAATCATTTTCTATGTGAATTATAATTTATATTTACAAAGATGCAAAAAAACGAAAAACGCTGCTTTGGATTTGTATTTTTTTATTGATTTATTTTCAAAATCATCGTATTTATCTCAGACATAGAAGTAAAGTCCTATCAAATATCATTGTGGTTGTTGGAAATAATACTTGTAAAGCTATACAAAGGGGCTATAGTTTAAATGGTACCAATAAAGTTCCGTACTTGATAATTGACAAACTAGAAACTTAGGTATTTTAATAAAAAAACACACCTTTTGGTGAAATATTTAGAAAAAATGGTTTATTTCAATTGTCCGACTAAATGTGTTTATCGATTTAATATTAACAAATTGAAAAATATAACTTTATTATTATTATTAATTATTTGATTTGTATTCAGATTATTACAATAATAAATTAAAACTTAAATCATACAGTAGTTATTTTATTTGTAAATTATTTAATAAAAAACACTTTTTAGTGTAATTTATAAAAATAAGTACTTATAATTGCGAATTATTAATAATTAAATATTTTAGCCATGAAAGAAATTTTATTTGTTACATTGTTCAGTGTTTTGTTGTTCTGTGGTTGTGGCCAACAAGAGTTGGAGGAAATAAATTACAATATTGAGCAGAAAAGTGCTCGAATTGATAATGGGTTAACTTTAAAGGATATACCAAAATATTCAAGTATGTCCGATTTATACGAAGTTGTTTACTTAAATAATGAAGAACGGTCTAAATTTGAAAAAGAAAAAGGGTATAAGTCGTTTCATACAAAGAGTTCTGAAATATATGATAGTTTCGATTTTCCAAATGCCAAAAGCGTAGAAGAAATTGAAAAATTTGTCGCTGAAAATGCTCAATATGTTGAAATTTTCACAAATGAGGCAGGCGAAAGGGAATTTTTACCAAAACTCTTTTATAATCCAATAAAGTATGTTATTTCTGAATCTGGTGAATTTTACCTTAACAATAAAAAGTATTCTATCTCAGAAGATCTAATATTTTCAGAGTATAATAAAAAGTCTTTCAATTCTTTTGATGATTTTGTTTCCTCATTTTCAGAGTATTCTGATTTGCCAATTGTTAGAAGTAGCGTTAACGACTGTGTTTTCCGTGCTGGTAATATCACTTCTTCTATAACTCAGTCTATTGTAGTTACAAAGACCCCTCATAGAATGAAGTGTACAATAGGAATACATAAAATGTCATCAACCAGTGTTGAGCATAGATTTACTTATTCATTTCATCAAAGACTTCTTTTTATTTGGGGATTATCCAAAGCGGAAGGTACTTTTGCTGTAAACGCTTCCGGTAATCTCAATTCATATGCCAGTACCAGTCTACCTGTTGTTGGTACAGGTGGTGGGTCTTTCAAGTATTCATTGGTGGATTCGGATAGGGCAAATACTATTAGATACACCCAAAACATAACATTTGGTTCGATAAGTACATATTTTCAGCTTATTAATTATGTGTTTAATATTTGGGGTTCGCCAATGTCTTTCTTGCATCCTAATCACAACGATGATTTTTTAGAATATGTGGCTTCTTGCAACTATTGATCTCTTTGGACATAATCCTCCACCCCTTTGGGACGCAAAAATCAATTACTCCACTGCTTGCAGCGGAGTAATTGATTCTAATTTGGGCCTAATTTTCCGCTTCTTGCTGCTGTAACTACTTTATTTATAGTCTCAAAATAAAATTTATGTGTAGTAGTCACATAATTGCGAATTGTGAGAAACATATAAGATTGCTTCGACTATGTCTCATAATGGCTGTTATCAACGTCGTTACAAGAACGAAGTAATCTATAATTATTCTCGAATTTAAAATTTAAACATAGAGACTAACTTCGTTGAGTTATCATGAGTCCGTCTGAACGAGTTCATACGAGTAGGATTAACTTTAGCTTGGCTGAGCCAATTGCAAATTACCTCAGCCGAACAGCACCTTACACAACCTAACGAAGGGAGCTTTTCTTCTTTTGTTTCCTGATCTTCGTAAGCCAGGCGCGTACAGGTTCATCATACAGTCGCATGATGGCATAAGCGAATACTAGGCTGAAGATGGTTAAGCAACTTACAATGATGAATAGTTTAATCCCTTCCGGTTTCGTTTTTGCGTAATAATCGCTGAATATCCATGAGGTGGTGATATGGGTCATATACAACGGATAAGACAACCGCCCGATGAAGATACACAGTTTCTTCATCCAACCTGTGACATCAGTTCCTGCACCAATGCTGATGATGAGCGGAAAAACCACAATGACCAAAAGCGCTTCGGTGAGCCAGTCATTATCAACATGCGGGTACAAAAACACAGCTATCAACAAAATACAAGGAAATATAAAACCCAGCTTATTGCGCAACACCAAGTTGTAACGAAAAATCAACAATCCGGCAATAAAAGAATAACTAACCCGTGGAAAGCCATCGCCGATGGTCTTGATATCCCATCCGCCGATGAGCCAGCCCGCCTTGTAGGAAGTATACATCAGCCAGGCAGCGCTGATGCAACCCAAAACGACCAACACTGCCTTTTTGATACGGGACAGTACCAAGGCATATGCAATGTTGGCAATATATTCGAGAAACAACGACCATGCAGGGGAGTTATACGGGAATGAGCTACCGCCACGGAAAGGGAGGAACGGGGTAGGGATCAGTAATATGGATCCGGCGAATGCCAGCAATATCTTCCCCCAGCCCGCTTCGGTGCCATCAACAAACGGATTGAATACAAAACCCACCAAACCAATAACACTGCCCATCACAACCAACGGATGCAAGCGAATAAGCCGGTTAATGAAAAAGTCTTTCACCTTCATGGTCTTCATACGGTTGTCGTAGGCAAATCCTATGACAAAGCCGGACAAACAAAAGAAGAAATCTACCGCAAGGAAACCATGTCCAATGAAATTTTGTGAGTAATCGGAATAAATCATTTCCATATAGTGGTATACCAAGATAGCGATAGCAGCTGTTCCCCTTAAGCCATCGAGGACATCATAATAAGGTTTTGAATCAAATTTATTTTTTTCTGTCATTTTGAAAATTATAAACAAATACATGTACCACACGGAGAATCCCATGTGATCTTTTTATCAAATAGTTAATTTAGAATATATCACGTAATATTTGTTACCCTATGTCTGCGAAAATGGCGCCGGCGTCCATATCCAATCGTTAATACACGAAGCAACCCTCCGAAAGAATTCATCATATCATTGATGGAACATAAATGGCACAAAAAAGATTATGCCCAACTGGTTGGCCGGGATCATTTTCAATTATCAACCGAGCTTGTCTGCCTGATCGAGTCGGACAGGCGAACTCACCGGGGTTAATTACTTAAAACTTGTATACGAATTTGAAGGTCCAAAATTACATTTTTATTTTTACCAACCCATTCATCCGTTTAAAAAAGATGGCAACAATTATTCTCATTCGTTTCCTTTTTTATATGGTAACCTTGTTTGGGATTACATGAGCTAATTTTCAACCTTCAATTTTCATTTTTCAGTTACTTACCATTATCTTTGCGCTCAAAAACATGAAGCATCTTATTCCTAAAAAAGCGCTCGGGCAACATTTTCTAAATGATAAAGCCATATCGGAAAAAATAGTATCTGCCCTCAAAGCCGACGGTATCAAGCAGGTAATTGAGGTTGGTCCGGGAATGGGTGCGCTTACGCCTTTTCTGTTGCGGGAAACACGTTTCGAAACACATTTTATAGAAGTCGATATTGATGCTGCAACTTATCTCGAATCACAATATCCTGAAATAAAAGATAAGCTGTTGGTCGCTGATTTCCTGAAATATCCGTTATCGGAACATTTTTCCGAACCATTGGCCATCATCGGGAATTTTCCATACAACATATCGACACAAATTTTCTTTAAGATACTTGATCACCGCTCATTAGTGAAAGAAGTAGTGGGGATGCTGCAGAAAGAAGTAGCCGAACGTATTGCTGCATCCCCGTCATCGAAGATTTACGGTATCACCAGTGTGTTACTCCAAGCTTTCTATGATATCGAATATTTGTTTACGGTTCATGAACACGTATTTACACCACCGCCAAAAGTAAAATCAGGAGTGATCCGCTTGGTAAGAAACAGTGTCGAGAAGTTACCGTGTGATGAAAGTTTGTTTGTCCGTGTGGTGAAGACAGCGTTCAATCAGAGGCGTAAAATGCTTAGTAATTCGTTGAAAAGCCTTTTACCTGTCGACCGGGTAAATAATCCCATACTCACTAAACGTCCCGAACAACTCAGCGTACAGGATTTTATTGAATTAACCAATTATGTCCAGGATAACAACAAGCAACAATAGAACAATTCATAAACAGATATCCAGGAAGTCTCTTTATTAGCTCATGGCGTTACATCTATCTGTGTCTAAATCAAATCATATTGGGTCAATGGATTAATATCATGAATAATAGGGACTGGAAGTCGATTGAATATTTGAAGGCTGGAGGCGAACGGGAACAGGCATGTTTTCATCTGCTTAACAAAACTGGTATATTTGATTGCCTGAAACAATACCATCCCATCCTGACGGGAACTATTCCAATCGGAATAGATATATCCGGTAGTGATCTGGATATTATTTGTGAAGTTTACGATTATATTGCATTCCGGAATAAGGTCAGGCAGTTTTATTCGAATTACGACCGATTTACTGACCGCTTGGACGACAACCGTTATGTTGCCGGATTCTTTTGTGACGGACAGGAGATTGAAATCTTTGCAACATCCCAGCCAACTGAAAAACAACCTGCCTATCGTCACATGCTTGTGGAATACCGTTTGATCCAATTGTTGGACGAATCATTTAGGCAGGAAATCATCCGTTTAAAATTGGAAGGATTTAGAACAGAACCGGCATTTGGTAAACTTCTGAATCTAAAAGAAGATCCATACCAGGCATTGTTCGAATTGGAGACATTGCCGGATGATGATTTGCTGGAAAAAATTGAATATTCCGGATTTACCGCTAATTTTGAACCCAAGTAGTCATATAAAAATCAGACAGGATTAAATGATTAGCAAGATACATTTTAAAGAAATCCTGTTAATCCTGTAAATTCTGTCTGAAAGATAACTTCCAAGTTAAATAAATACAGTCAACAAATGAATATTGCATTAATCGGATACGGAAAAATGGGTAAGGCGATTGAGTCCATTGCCTTGGAACGTGGGCACCAGGTGGTGTTGACCATCGATATCAACAATCTGGATGATTTTACACGTGAAAATCTTCAAAAAGCACTAGTCGCTATTGAATTTACAAAACCCGAAACAGCTTTTGGTAACATTACGCGATGTCTTGAGTACGGTGTTCCTGTGGTTTCAGGTTCAACCGGCTGGTATGGACGAATGAAAGAAGTGGAACAAATATGTATCGACCACAAAGGATCCATGCTTTGCACTTCGAATTTCAGCTTGGGTGTAAATGTTTTTTTCGAATTGAATCGTGTTCTGGCAAAATTAATGAACCGCTTCCCGGATTACCGAATCGAGATAGAAGAAACCCACCATACGCAAAAATTAGATGCTCCAAGCGGAACAGCAATTACCCTGGCCGAAGGCATCATCAGCGAGATGTCATGTATCGACGGCTGGGAGCTCGACGGTATCAAGCCCGGGATAATTCCTATCCATGCCATTCGCAAGGACAGTGTTCCCGGAACCCATAGCGTCAAATATACTTCGGAAATCGACGATATTGAGATTACCCATACGGCTCATTCCAGAAAAGGCCTTGCATTGGGAGCGGTACTAGCTGCCGAATATATTCACAATAAAACGGGTATTTTCACCATGAAAGACCTGTTTGGGATTGCAAACGAATAAGATAAGATTTTCCGGAACACAACAGATTTTAAAAACGCAACACTACTTTTGTCCCGTGGTCGACTTCCGATTCGATGGAAATACTTCCATGGTGCAGGTTCATGATTTGCCGGCAGATACTTAACCCGATGCCCGAACCGCCTTTTTTAGTCGTGAAAAAAGGTACAAAAACCTTATCCATCGCCTCAGGCATGATGCCATAACCATTATCGGAAATAACAATAACCGGCTTTTGGTATTCATTTTTGTGGACATTAACAATCACCTCGGGTTGGGGTAAATCCTGACAGGCTTCCCATGCATTTTTGATTAGGTTGATCAACATCTGTTCCATTTGAGTCCGGTCGGCAACCAATTGGATATCATCCGGCCGGACGCTGCATGAAAAGACAATGCCATCGGCTTTCAACAAGTGGCCGATGTCGGTTAACATTTCCTTTACGGGAATGATGATTGGTACGGGTTCCGGAATGCGTGTCAGTTGCTGGTAGTTTTTCACAAAAGCAACCAGGCTCTTGCTGCGGCGATGAATGGTCTGCATGGCGCGGCTCATCACCGGGTATTGTTTTTCGTTGTTTTCAACCGTTTCGTCCGACAATGTTTCCGACAGTGAAATGATGGGCGTAATGGAATTCATCATTTCGTGAGTCAGTACACGGATCAGCTTGCGCCAGGCATCGCTTTCGTGTTCTTCCAAAGCCGATTGGATATTTTTCAGGCTGATCAGTCTCAGTTCCTTGCCGCCTGCATTGAAAAACGTTGTTGTAACAGCAAATCTGCCCGGAACCCCATCTTTGTTGATGCTCAATAATTTGACTTCGCGCGGAACAAGTTGATCCAGTACTTCGGGTAGCCCGGGCGACACATTTTTCAAATCGTCCAATTTGCGGGGTTGTGGTTTCCCGAATATATCAACGGCAGTTTTATTGATCCATTCGATATTTCCATATTTATTCAAAACCATAATACCTGAATCGATTCGTTGCAACAAAGTATCATAAAACATCTGGTCGGTTTCGGTTTGCATCAAACGGCGACGAAATTGAGCCAGGCTTTCTTCCATAGCTTTTGCCAATTCTCCGGATAACCCCTTTTTGATTGCCGGATGGAAAGAAATATTCAATTCGGTGAACCTGATCGCCTCTATCAGGCGTTTCATATCTTTAGCCGAACGGCTCATCCTGCAAAAGACATCGATAAAACACCATAATGACGCCGCATAAACGATCGCAGCTAACCAATAATATCCGTATGCCACGAGAAAACTCCCGGCAACAGTCAACAGGACGGTAGCCGACATCCTTACAACAAGTATGGTTTTATATTTAATCACTAAAATAATTGATGATTGATGATTGAATATCGATTATTTACTTGAGGATACTCATTTGATGTGATTAATATGTTGACAATAATACGATTACTTAAAATTGCTGATATGAAGTTATCGGTATAGGCGTTTAAAGCTCACTAATTATTTTTTTAATTTTCTGCGGATTGGCTCGAATTTAATCATTCTGCAAATTAGGTTGTCAAAAACAGTATCCATGTGGTTGCGTCTATTGTATCTGTAATGGTATTC
>JAVBNI010000220.1:0-11487 GCA_031551645.1 Bacteroidales bacterium
CTGTTTTTTCATCCTGACAAACATGCTGCAAAGATCGGCTTTTTTTATATCCAACTACAAGAATTTCAGGGGATTTATCGATGGGGCACTACAAAACGACTTTTGTTTTACACCACTGTAACTCGCTATATATCAAGGAGATGTTGGCGGATGAGTGCGCTCAAACCGTCAAAGTCAGGAAAAACAGTGATTTTGGACGTCAGGATATGCCCAGTGTGGAACAGATTGTTCGTGCAGCCATTTATAAAGAGCTGAAGGGGCTGGATTACAGGGAGCTGGAATATCATCAGAACGATTCGAGGATTTGCGAACAGTTTGTGAAAATCGATCCGCTTCGTCCTTTCAGTTTTCAGGTTCTTCAAAAATACATCAGTAAAATTACATCCGATAATTTAGACAAATTGTTGGTTGGACTCAATAAAATCGCCATTTCACAGGGCCTGGAAGATTTGCAAAGTCTTCGCCAGGACAGCACGGTGGTGGAAACCAATATCCACTATCCGACCAACAATTCCCTGGTTTGGGACTGTATCAGGGAAAGCCACCGCCTGTTGGGACACCTGCATGAAGAGATCGAAAGTTTTGATTATCGTGACTATACCCAAAATGCCAAGAAGACCTATTATTTAATCAATAATACCAAATCGGGCGACAAGCGGGCTGATCTGTTTAAAAAGCAGTTGGTCACATTTACCAAGAGCATCAATCAGGTATCCAACGTAATAAAAAAAAAGCACATTTATAGCCAAACTCCCGGGGGAATGGTATTGTGCGAATCGCTGTGTCGCCTTTTGCCATTGATGCAACAGGTTTATGCGATGACCGAACGCAGGGAAATCGAAGCAGAAGTTGTACCCAACGATGAAAAACTCTTCTCCATATACGAGCTTCACACCGATATTATCGTCAAAGGCAGCCGGGAAGTACAATTCGGCCATAAGGTGAGCCTGAGTGCGGGCAAAAGTAATCTGATCCTGAGTTGCGAGATACTCAAAGGCAATCCTTCCGACAGCAGTTTATACCGGGAAACGCTCGATAAAGTGATCGAGTCCTATGGAATTGTTCCCCGCGACAGTGCTACAGATGGAGGCTACGCATCCAAGGATAATTTGGAGTATGCACAGGGCAAAGGTATTATCAATATTGTCTTCAACAAAATAGTGGGCAGTTTGAAGAATGCGGCAAGCAGCAAAAACATGGAGACCCGCTTGAAGAAATGGCGAAGTGGAATGGAGGCGGTTATCTCCAATTTTAAGCGGGGTTTTGACATGTTCCGTTGCAATTGGAAAGGTGAAGCTCATTTCAAGCAAAAAGTGCTTTGGAGCGCTATTGCCTACAATATCAGGGTAATGACCGCCATTGTGCTTGCCAGTTTTCAGTAATTTGAAAAACAAAGGAATTGGACAATTAGAGGGATGCTTGTCTTTAATCGAATAAAAAGTGTAGATTTATTTCAAATATGCAAAACAAAATATCTGTCCGTAAAATTAGCTCTTTCGCTTTTTATCAAAATCGATCAACTTGTGGCAAGGTTGGTAACAACGAGACGAATAAACTTCTTTCGAAGTTTAAAAATGAGTGACTTTATGGACAGACTCTAATTAATAAAATAAACTACAGCGTACAGTGTCCAAAACGATTAAAGATTGTCTCATCGCTCGCGCTTCTTGACCTGTAATTATGTTATAATCAAATTTGTATGCCTTTTATCATTAGTAAACGCTGTCAAAGCAATCATACTTAGCCTTTGCAATTTACAACTATCTGATTTTGAATACAAATTTTGTTTTTTAACAGGCTCAAATAATAGCAATTGAAATTACAAAAAACATGGTTTTAGAGAATTAGATCCTCGCAAGTTCACACTGCCGATAACTATAGACAGTGCTTTAAATGTACTGGAAAGCGTAATGAAAGACAAGTCTGTTGACCTCACGCCCATGCAACAATAGTAATGATGTATAGTTTACAAAAAGGGAGTATGGGTAAATAAACAGTGGCCTCGAAGGTGCTACCCTATATCAACATGGCCGAGCGCCTAATCGATATAGAAGCATGCTGAATGTTAACAATCTGATAAAATGAGATATAAAATAAAAAAGCATCAATACTTATATACGTATTTTCACTTTTTCTTTCTTGTGCTTGTTCCTGTTATCCGGACGATGTGGAACAAGCTCTAAACTTGGCAGGCAATAACCGTTCCGAGCTGGAACAAGTATTGAAACATTACAGAAAATATCCGGTTGACAGCCTAAAACTCCGGGCCGCTGAGTTCTTGATTGCCAACATGCCCGGTAAATACTCGGAAGACGATCGCGACATGTCCGAATACATCACCTTCTTCAAAGAATGGCGGGAAATATTCAAGCAAGGAGTAACCGACAAACCCAGGGCGTTCGACTCGCTTGTAAACGTCCGGGGGATAGGCTCGGCACATAAGGCCAGGAAGGATGTCAACCACATAACCAGCGAATTTCTGATCAATAATATTGAGCGGGCTTTTGAAGTGTTATCGGCGCAACCCTGGGGAAAAGAAATTCCTTTCGATGTCTTTTGCGAAGAAATATTACCCTACCGAGTAGGTACAGAACCTCTGGAAAACTGGCGCGACAGGGTATTGGAGGATTACAGGAACTTGTATGATTCGCTACGCAACAGCCGAAATCACGACATATTGACAGCCTGCAACCATGTATATGAAACGGTGGGTAAAGTCTGGGACTTTGATGGCCCCCTGTCCACGTTACCTCATATGAGCTATAGCATGGTTGCCGAATACAGGGGAGGTACCTGCTATGAGAAAGTAGTCTGGGGCACCTTTATCATGCGGGCATTGGGTATTCCGGTTTCGATAGATTATACCCCACAATGGACTTTTCGCAATAAGGGTCATGAATGGAATTCGGTCAGGACAAACGACGGCCGCCGTTTTTATGTTATCCTGGCCGATCGTAAACCATGTGATGTATTGGAAACTTTTGAATATACCGTGGCCAAAGTATGCCGGAAAACATTCCGGATACAGGCTGGGTCGCTGGCTATGACAGCCGGCCGGAAAGAAGAAATACCTCCATCGTTTTATGATCCCTGTTTTATCGATATTTCGGAAGAGGTATTCGGCGGTTCCGATGTATCGCTGTCGCTCCATCCGCCGGAAGCAGAAACCAACTATGTCTACCTGGCTGTGTTCGATAATCAACGATGGGTTCCCATCCATTGGGGCAAACGATCCGACCCGACTATCTTTACCCATATGGGCAAGGATGTGGTATATCTTCCAGGATATTACTACGAAGGAGATATCCAACCGGTAAATTCACCGTTCCTGCTGACAGCCGAAGGAAAGGTTCGCTGGTTGCATGCCGATACCACGCGCTTACAACCCTTAACCCTGTGGCGCAAATATCGTCTGCTGCTGCGATTTACCCAGCAGATGAAAGGAGGCCGATTCCAGGCAGCCAACCGTGCCGACTTCTCCGATGCAGCTACCTTGTATACCATTCCCGATCATCCTGCTTTGTATTTTCAGGAAGTTCACCTGAGCAATTCCCACTCCTATCGTTATTACAGGTATTTCGGACCCGACGGTTCGGCATGTAACATTGCCGAACTGGAATTTTACGGGGATAACGAAGGTGCAGACCGCCTGACAGGCCGCATTATCGGCACACCAGGTTCATGGAACAACGATCCCAGCCGTACTATGGATAAAGTTTTCGACGGTGACGGTCTCAGTTTTTATGATGCCAGTGAGGACGACGGCGCCTGGGTGGGAATGGATTTCGACCGTCCGAAAGTGGTCAAAAAAATACAGTACCGGCCCCGTAACGATGACAATCATGTCTCGCCAGGTCAGATCTATGAACTGTTCTATTGGGGCGACAACGGCTGGATTTCTTTAGGCAAACGGGTTGCTGAGGATTATATGCTTCATTACGACAATGCACCGTCCAATGCTTTATTCCTGTTGCGTAATCTTACTAAGGGAAAAGAAGAACGTCCTTTTACTTACGAAAATGGCAAACAGATATGGTGGTGAAAAATTGAATAACTGAATAATTGAATGACTGGAAACAAGGGTGTTCTTACCATCTTACATGTCTTACGGTCTCGTACGTTTTCCGGCATAAAACAAGAATAATAAAAAACGATAAGAAAAATAACATCTCAAAAAAGATTAACCAAAATGCATATATTTGACAATGCAAAACGAGTAATTATTCATAGCCACTTTATTGGTATTTTTCTGTGACCCATTGCCATGCATTCATGAAACAAATTGTAAACATTCTTATCTTTTGTTCGCTTGTAGCGGTACTTTCCACTGTTTTTGCCGTTGATCATCTTCTCTGGCAAGGAGTGACCACCGGTAAATATTTCTGGTTTGCTGCGGCGCTGTGTATCTGTATGATGGTTGCTCTTCCTGTTTTTCTTTATCAACAGGGAGGATTGCGCATAACGGATATATTTGCCGGATTGTTTGCCGGATATCTTTGTATCAACTATTTTCTGCTCAATGATTGGCCAAGTATGCATTGGTGGTTGTTTTTGCTGATGCTACCATTGTATGTGATTGTCCGGATGGTTGGCGAGAACCCGCAGTTACGACAGAGGTTGCTTGATGCCATTTTGGTAATCGTACTTATTGAAGCTGTATGGGGATTGTTGCAACTATACGGCTTTAAATATTCGTATCACAGCCTGTACCGGATTACCGGGTCATTATTCAATCCCGGTCCGTATTCGGGTTTTGTGGCTGTGGGTGTACCGTTGGCATTGGCATATGCATTAGACAAGAAACTACCTTGTTGGGAACGCTGGCTGGGGATTATTACGTTGGCTGCTGCCGGACTGGTGTTACCTGCGGCCATGAGCCGGGCGGCATGGCTGGCTGCGATTGTAGGAAGTATTCCGGTGTTGTGGCAATATCTGGTCATTGCTAAAAACAAACGACAACAGGAGAATCATTCAAATAATCCTAACGACCATCATAGAGCCTTTCAAAGATTGGCAGCGTTCCGGCAAAGACGTTCTGTGCGTATCGCATTTATTTTTGCAATATGTATTGTTGGGACGGGATTGTTGGCCGGATTGTATTACCTGAAAAAAGATTCGGCTGACGGCCGCTGGCTGATGTGGAATGTCAGTGCGGAAATCATGAAAGAACATCCGTTGTTTGGCGCCGGTTATGATTGTTTCGCTGCCGTGTATGGCGATGCCCAAGCTTCTTATTTTCTCGAAGGAAAAGGAACGGATGCCCAGGTAATGGTGGCCGACAGCCCCGATAATGCATTCAATGAATATGTGCAAATGGCGGTCGAACTGGGTGTTGTTGGGCTGGTATTGTTCCTGTTGGTTGCAGGTTCGTTATTTGCCGTTCGGGGCTTTTCGTCTTTCATTCCCCGACGAGAGCTATCAGGTAATAAAAACCTAATCGGTCACCCGTCATCCGTCGCCCGTCACTCACTTATCACTTTCCTTGTATTTGCCGCATTCTCCTATCCGTTCAGTGTGTTACCGCTGACTATTCTTTTTGTTGTCTTGCTGGCTTTGTCGACCTCGTCATCACGAAAGTTGTCATTTTCAATTCCTTTATGGCTGCGGATGGCTGGCTCAGTTTTATGTGTAGGAATCACAATCTATAGCGCTTGCCAGATATTACCCCGAAAAATCGCTTATCGTGAATGGCCTTCGGTACAGACTCTTTATCACGCAGAGATATACACCAAAGCCCTCAAGGACTACCAAATATTGTATCCCCTGCTCGGACATGAAAAACAGTTTTTGTTCGAATATGGGCAATGCTTGTCCAAAACAGGACAATACGAAGAAAGTAATCGTATATTTCATGAATTTCTCCATTATGGCAGCGATCCGATGATATATAACTGTATGGGTAATAATTTCAAGGCAATGGAAGACTACTCCGGAGCAGAAGCAGCATATATACATGCATCGCAGATTGTTCCCAACCGTCACTATCCGTTATATTTGCTCATGAAATTGTATCAGGAAAGCGGGCAAATGAACAAGGCAAGAACAACGGCCCAAACATTATTAGATAAGCCGGTGAAAGTAAAATCAACAGCCATCAGGGAAATGCAGGAAGAAGCAAAACAATTGATCATCAAAGAATGACTGAATAATTGAATAACTGAATGACGGAAGTACTCTTACCATCTTACGGTCTTACCTGTCTTACCATCTTACCTGTCTTACGGTCTCGTCCCTTTTTTCGGCATAAAAAAGAACAAGGAACAAGAATATGATAAGTGTCACACAAGATATAATCGACGTTTTTTATATTTGTTTAAACTTGATTTATTGTGCTTTGCCTGCCTGAATGAGTCCATTTGGGCAGGTGTCATTTACCCGCCTGACCGGACGGGCAAGTCATTAACCATTTATCATTGATCATTACTTAGTATCGCATATATTTTATCACCACAATTTGATTTACTTAAAGAATATTTATTTCTTGCGGATCTTTTCACTGATCATCTGTTAACGTATTTGCTCATGCTAAAGTCCATATTCAAGTTTTTCCTGTATTTGGTTATTTCACTCCTGCTGGCGTTGTTTATACGTTTGTTTCTGTGTAACTTTTACCGCGTACCATCCGATTCGATGGCCCCGGTGGTATTGTCGGGCGATTTCATCCTTGCTGATAAATGGACTTATGGCGCTCGTATTTTCACCAGCTTGAAATTCAACAAATATAATGATCCTCCCATGGTCCGTACGCCGGGTTTTCGCGATGTGAAGCGCGGCGATGTGGTCGTATTCAATTTCCCATACAGGCAATACCATGAAGCTTGGGATACAATCCGGATGAATCTGGGCTTGTTTTTTGTAAAACGGTGCATTGGACTGCCAGGTGATAGCTTGTCGGTGGTAGATGGTTACTATCGTATTGCCGGACTTACCGACACCGTTGGCAATATCGTCGAGCAGAAACATCTGGCCCGCTATCGTTTTGATTGGGGAATGGACTCGGCCGTATATCGTACTTTCCCGTACGACAATTTTATTGACTGGAATATCCGGAATTTTGGCCCGTTGTATATCCCGGCTGCCGGGACTACCATAGCTTTAACACCGCGCAATTTTAAACTATACCACAAGCAGATAGTTTATGAATCCGGGATGTCGATCCGCCTGAAAGATTCTGCGGTTTATGTCAACGATACGCTTGCCGATCATTATACTTTCCGCCGTAACTGGTATTTTATGGCGGGTGATAATATCATGAATTCCCAAGACTCACGTTACATTGGTATTATCCCCGAGGACTATATCATTGGTAAAGCCTCCATGGTGCTTTCGTCAAAGGATATGGATACAGAAAAAAGACGATGGAAAAGGTTTCTGAAACGGATAAAGTAGCCGGAAAATAGTTCGATACATCGTTTGAACCGAAAAGCTTCGACTAATTGAACCTTACAATGGCGTAGATCGTAACCTGCTGGTAGAGACGGCGCACGCCGTCTCTACATTACGTCATTAAGGCTTTTTGTCCTGAAAAAGATTGGTCACTTGACATGATATTGCTATATGCTCCACGAATTTTTACAACATAATATTCAATCATAGCCTCTCCCCTTTGTATTTTACTGATTGTTTAATAGTTGAATTTTGCTCTTATGGAAAAACTGTTTTCATTCATTTTTTCGTTTTCTTTGTTTCGTGAATATGTGTTTTTCCAGAAATATAAAGTGTTTTCTTTTTGTTGTGACAATGTGTCTATCGGTCAACTGTATGGCACAACGTACAGCAATTGCCGACGTTGGCGCTTTCAGGCAACGATTGTCTGCTGAAAACCGGCAGGTCAAAAGCATCGAAAGTGATTTCACTCAATATAAGGTGATGGAAATCATGGAAAAACCATTGGTGTCGTCAGGAAAATTCTATTTCAGGAATGACGATAAAATCCGGATGGACTATCTTCAGCCCGAAGCTTACCTGATTGTACTTGATGGGCAGAAGATTAAAATAGAGGCAGGCGGAAAAAAGAATGTCTACGACACCTCTTCCAACCAAATAGCATCTGCCATGCAAAGCATGCTTTCTGCATGTTTGTTTGGAGATATAGATGAAAAGAATAGCGCCGCTTATAACATGTCTGCATTTGAGACCTCAGAAAATTACCAAGTGGAAATAGAGCCGCGTAACAAACGGATGAAAAAATATATCCAGAAGATAGAAGTTGTTTTTAGTAAAAAAGATTTGTCGGTTGATCAGTTGACTGTATGGGAGTCATCAAGCGATTTTACCCGACAGGTTTTTACCAATAAAAAATTCAATCTCTCATTATCCGATCAATTGTTTAATGTGCGTTAATTGTTCATTTTATGACTTTTAAAGAAAAACTCAATCAGGTAAAAGCTTTTGCTTTCGATGTGGATGGCGTTTTTTCTGATTCATTAATATTGCATCCTTCGGGCGAGTTGATGCGTACAATGAATGTGAAGGACGGTTATGCGGTACAGTATGCAAGGCAAAAAGGTTATCCCATAGCAATTATCACCGGAGGAAATACCGAATCTATCCGCATTCGTTTTGAAGCCCTCAGAGTCAATGATGTATATCTTAAATCATCCGACAAAATTCATGATTTGAAAGATTTTGCTATGCGCCATCATCTTGATTTGGAGCAAATATTGTATATGGGTGATGATATTCCCGATATGGAAGTGATGCAACATTGCGGCCTCGCCACTTGTCCTGCCGATGCAGCAACGGAAATAAAGGAATTGGCGGATTATATATCGCCTAAAACTGCCGGTAGAGGTTGTGTCCGCGATGTGATCGAACAAACACTCCGCGTTCAGGGAAGATGGCTTGAAGTTGATGCGCACAAATGGTGACCAACCGGGGTCAATAACTATGTCCGGATTTATATAGAAATTATTCTTTCCCGCATTCGTATTGCTTCTTTACATAAACTTAACATTTATTTAATGATAATGAAATACTTATCAATTTTTTTCGATTTTTCTTTGTATGAGAAAATCGTATAGAAAAAAGTAATGGAAGATCATTATAAATTGTTGCTGGTAGACGATGAACCCGATATTCTCGAATTTTTGAGTTACAACCTCCGCAAGGAAGGTTACGAAGTATTTACCGCACCCGATGGCGAAAGCGGCATTCAAACCGCTTTGCGGGAACTTCCGCATTTGGTGTTGCTCGACGTGATGATGCCCGGTAAGGACGGTATTGAAACATGTGAAGAAATCCGTTCTCATCATCAGTTAGATAATACTATTGTGGCTTTTCTGACTGCACGTGCCGAGGATTATTCACAAATAGCGGGGTTCGAAGCAGGCGCTGACGATTACATTGCCAAACCCATCAGGCCCAAGCTGCTGCATGCACGTATCACAGCCTTGCTCAAACGCAACAGACTGGCAATGGTGGAATTTTCCGAAACGGATACTGGCAATGCTGTGGAATCGAACACAGAAATTATCATTGATACCGAGTCGTATGCGGTGATTAAGGACAGGGAACGCATCACTTTGCCCAGGAAAGAATTCGAACTGCTCTCGTTGCTGATGTCCAAACCCGAAAAAGTGTTCGATCGCGAGGAAATATACGGTACGATTTGGGGTGGTAATGCCATGGTGAGCGATCGTACCATCGATGTTCATATTCGTAAATTACGCGAAAAAATAGGCGACAACCGCATCAGGACACTAAAAGGGGTTGGCTATAAATACGTCAACAATCCGAAATGATCAACACATTGGGTTCATTTAACACAAAAATAAATTTCCGGTAACGATCAAGTAACTTTCGGCCAATACATTTGCAGTCGAGATCCAATAAGACGGATGAAATACCAAAATGTAAATGAATATGAAAAATCAAATGTCAAAAATCGAATGCCCTGAATGTGGGTGTAAGGAAATACATAAGGAATATGACAGCTACGGACGTAACCTGCTGTCAAGGGTTCGCAACCTGGCGGACGAAGGAGTCCCCTCCGAGCCATTATGGTGCTATTGTATGGGTTGCGGGGTGATGTTCGATCCCGTACAGAAGACGTTTGCAGAATGACGGCCAACCGGAAATCTTTCCGGTTATACGAAAATATTCTCTACCAATAGATCACTCATCTATAGTTGATTGTAGAAAAATACATTTTTGCAATTGAAACAAATATACGTAATCGTTTGCGAAATTCATGAAATTTCAAATTGCATGAAAAAAGTATATTAGCATATTTGTTACGTATATTGCATAAAATAAGAGGTTAAAGGTCTATTTTTACGTGTCTATCGACATTAAAAATCCGCAAAGCAGGTAGATTATAACTAACTGCGAGCACACTCACGGTTAGTTACAATCGATTCGTTATTTCGGATTATGGAATATTAAGTAAAAATATCGGTCTTCGTTCAGCTTGGTTCTGCTCTTAAGGGGGGTATTTACGCATTCCTTTCTCAAATTTAGTTCTTATCAGATTCTTAATGTTTTTCGTAGCCGGCTTCGATTTCTCCGATGCATACTTGTAGTGTGTCGAGCTGGTCGCGTAGTACAAAAGCAATTGATTTCGCCAAAATTTATATTATTTTTACTTAAAAACTTATACTCTCCACAAAATTAATAACTTTGTGGAGTAATAAATACGGTTAATGAAATTTACACCCGAAAAATATAAGCTGCCTGATATCCCCATGACACCTTTTATTGACACGGAGGAGATCGAGACTTTTCTTGTCGGTCCGAAACCCGAAAGGCAGGAAGTGGAAACGGTAATCGCCAAATCGCTCCACAAGCAACGGTTGAATTTGCAGGATACGGCTACCCTGATTCGAGCTGACGATCCTGAAAGCATATCTATCATCAAACAGGCTGCCCGAAATTTGAAAGAAGCCGTATACGGCAACCGTATCGTCCTGTTTGCCCCTTTGTACGTGGGCAATTACTGTATGAATAACTTCACTTACTGCGGATTCCGTACGGAAAACAGGGAAGCGGTACGCGTTACATTAAGCCGTGAACATTTGATTCATGAAGTGGAAGCGCTGGAAGACGAAGGGCAGAAAAGGCTGATATTGGTTTTCGGCGAGCACAAACAGTATTCGCCCGAATTTATTGCCGAAACGGTGCGTACGGTATACAGCGTCAGGAAAAGCCGCGGCGAAATCAGGCGCGTAAACGTCAATGCCGCCCCTTTATCCATCGAAGGCTTCCGTACAGTGAAAGAGGCCGGGATAGGCACGTATCAGATTTTTCAGGAAACCTATCACCCCGGAATGTACCACTTATATCATCCTGCCGGGCCTAAAAAGGATTACCACAACCGGCTCACAGCTCTCGACCGCGCTCAGGAAGCCGGTTTGGACGATGTGGGTATAGGTGCGCTTTTCAGCTTGTACGATTGGCGTTTTGAGGTTTTGGCAATGGTGCGCCACACGAATCATCTCGAAGCCTGTTACAACGTTGGCCCGCATACTATTTCTTTTCCCCGCATCC
>JAVBNI010000035.1:0-42071 GCA_031551645.1 Bacteroidales bacterium
TTTGAAATATTATCAAACAGGTCAAAAAATAGACAAGAAAGAAATTGATTATCAAAACATAAGCCCACATCCTAAGATACCTGAACTGAATTATCGAATATCTGCTTGAATTGGGAAAATTATTTTGTTCGCGTTCCTAAAAATGAACACAAATTTATCTTTGTGAAGAAATACTTGGAAAAATGATACGATGTAACTTTCTGTAGCGGTCTTCGTAAAATATAAACATGGGAGTATTCCAAGTTGTTTCTTTTGTATATCGTCGTGATACAAACAAGCTTGTTTGCGAATGAAGAATTTGTTCCTGATAATCTTTTTTGCATTATTTTCCTTACAGGTGGTCAATGATAACCGCGTTCCGGAATATACTCCCCCGGGGGCTACTGCCGTTGTTGACAGCATTAAGCTGATCTTTGTGGGTGATGTGATGGGGCACGGCATGCAGATTACTGGAGCATGGCGCGATGGGAGTGATACATCCTACAATTATTTTCCGGTTTTCCAATATGTGAAAGATTATATATCATCGGCTGATGTGTCTGTAGCCAATCTGGAAGTGACTCTTGCCGGAGAACCTTATGCCGGATATCCGTATTTTTCGTCGCACAGTTCATTGGCTGTGGCTGTACAAGATGCCGGGTTTAATGTACTGGTAACTGCCAACAATCATTCGCTTGACCGTCAGCAGCAGGGTTTGGAACGGACCATCGATGAGCTGGATAGTATCGGGATCGTACATACCGGAACCTTCAAGGACTCGGTAGCTTGGGCAACAAATTACCCATTGATGGTGGAACGAAATAATTTTAGGATCGCCATTTTGAATTACACTTATGGCACCAACGGCATAGCTGTGCAAAGCCCGAATATTGTCAATTACATTGATACCATACGGATAGCAGCCGATCTGGTTAACGCCCGTAACCAATATCCTGACTATATTGTTGCCTGCGTACATTGGGGCGATGAATATAAAAATCGGGAGAATGCAGATCAACAACGACTTGCACGTTTCTTAGCCAATAATGGATGTCATCTCATTATCGGATCGCATCCGCATGTGGTACAACCATTCGAAAAACTGACTGTTAACGAAACTGATACTATAGCGGTTGCTTACTCATTGGGAAATTTTATTTCGAATCAGCGTGACCGTTATCGCAACGGAGGTATCTCGTTTGAAGTTGATTTAGTGAAAACCGATGGTATTGTCCGGCTTGTTTCATGTAGTTATGAACCTTTTTGGGTACATCGTTTCCTAAAGAATAAAGTTTCGGTATTCCGGCTTATTCCTGTGAACGATTATCTGAATCATCCATCGAGGTATACCATTAATGAAACAAATAAAAAGTTGATGATGCAGTTTTACAACGATACCAAAATATTGTTACCTAATTTACCATACAGCACGTACTTTCAATCAAAAGAAGGCAACTGATCGGAGGGAGCAGGCGGATCAGACTTTTTTACCATCTCGTCAAACGAAAGGTTATGTTTAGCCGCAAGTAGGTTTTCGTATTCAGCGGTAAATTTATTAAAACTTTGCAAGGCTTGGTTTTTCCTGCCTAAATGAAACAAGGCATAGCATTTAAGTTTTATTGCATCTTCGTCGATGCTGTCGTGTAACAGTATCACATCAGCAATTTTCAACAGCATCATCAGGTCGGTTTTCACTTCGTCCCGCTTAGTGAATTCCAGCAAACTCTCAATGATCATATTGGAATAATCTGTCTGATATGTTTCAACCCATTCTGATTGTTGCAAATAGGACAACAATTTACCCCTTAA
This sequence comes from Bacteroidales bacterium, assembly GCA_031551645.1. GTDB lineage: Bacteria > Bacteroidota > Bacteroidia > Bacteroidales > UBA4181 > JAIRLS01. Next base: position 1,789 of record JAVBNI010000035.1, read on the forward strand.
AGCTATGTCGACAAGTTCTTCCATCAATTTCCTGTTCAGATGGACGTTGGTTTGTAAGGTATTGACCAGCAATAATACTCTTTCAAAATCACAAAATACGTTTTTATCCAGATTAATAGTCCAATAACCGTCTTTGCTCAGAACTTCTATTCCTCCTCCGAAGGATTTCAGGATAGAGCGCAATTTGTTGATATACACATTCCGATTGTTCCGTGCGCTATCATCATCCTTGTCATACCACAATATTGTTTTGAGTTCCTGCGATGAAATCCCCCTGCCATTCTTTATGGTCGACATTAATAAAAGCAAGAATAACTGTATGGTGGTCGGTGTGAAATTGCTGGTAATATCATTTCCATCTTTGTCTATTACCCGGAAATTACCTAACAAATTGACGGATGAAGCCCGTTTTTCAGGCGCCAGGGTTTGATAGACAACAGGTATTTCTTCGGTACCGTTCTGTAACGGTTCTTTTTTAAGTTCGGGTTGTGCAATTGTCGTTTTCGTTGTCGTTATTGCTGTCGTTTTCCGGTTTCGGTATAAAAAGAATACAGATAAAATTCCAATCGGAAGCAGTATGGCCAGTAGCCAAAACCATTTTCGTGAACGTATGGGCGGATATTGGAAAATCTCGTCCGGATTTAGTGGGGGAGATGCAATAGAATAAATATTGATTTCAGAATTGTTCCCCCTTATATATGAACTGACAACATATAATTCGGATGAGTCGGAATTTTGAAATAGATCGCAATATGATTCCGCGTCATTAAAAAAATACGGAATAGAATCACCTGCTGTACGGTATTCTGGTTTTTCCATCTGATATTCGTGTAGTCTAATCGTTGATGCATAGCGTTTGTTTGGATAAGCTAAAGCATAAAACATACTGTTGTTTCTACCGATGACTAATGAATTCGAATTTGTGAAATGTTCTTTTATTGAAGGTATATTCCATATTTTTTTTACTTCATGATTGTGAACATCAATTGTATATAGATCATAATAATTTCTTGGAAATTCCTCCTGTTTTCCCGATTCATTTCCATATCCTCCAAAATATAATAATTTACCGGCTCCTAAATATCCCATACTTCCCAAATAACGCGGAGGTATAGACGATGACAAATCATATGATTTCCATTCGGAAATGGTACCGGAATGCTCGAACAACAAACTATTATATTTATGGTATCCATATCCCCCGAAAGCAACAAGTAAACTATCCTCTGCGATATATACCTTACTGTGATGTCCGTATCGCGGGGTCAGGTTAGAATTGTCTTCGTTGTTCCATGTACGTGACTGGAAATTAAATCTTGCCAGCTGTTTATGGTCGAAATCGTAAGATATTAATTCGTTACGGGCTGAGTCATAGACCAGTTGATTCAATAAGTCTGCATTGTAAGGAATTCCTGCAAGCACACGGATGGTATCCAACTGATGATTGGTCATATGATAAACCAGTACATTTTTCCCTTTGACAAAAAAGATAAGATTTTGGTATGGATTACTTGTTATTTGATAATATAAGTCCGGAAGAATGAGCGTTTTTCGTTTATTCCATTTTACGTGGTTGTCAATCTCCCATATGGGATTCACAACCATTGCTTTATCGGCAACACATTCGTCGTAAACACAATCCAAAGCGTGTTTTTCTAATTTCCAGTATCGTGTAAGCTTGCCTTTATGATTATAAAATTGTATGTCTTTAATAACCATAGAAGTAACATCGGTAGAAGAGAAGATATCGTGTGTATTACCGCCAAAATAAACGTTAAATTGTCTAAGGCCAGTCAATGGGTACGAAGTTGTCTTTTCAACATTATTCAAGGAAAACAGGATTTCGTTTTTTTCAGGATCAAGCTTGATCAAGACTTTTATCCAGGAGTTTATCGGACTGCCTCCTATTTCGGAATCATTATATTGTAATAGCGTTTTGTTTTTTATCACCAGGGAAAAACCGGCACGATCAGGCTTGGTCAGAAAATCGATATTCAATGTATCATTTCCTATTATACGAAATACATATCCAAAGCTTTCTGCCTTTATTTTGATATCAAACTCGATAGAAAACCCGTCTTTAAAGATCAAATCCTTATCAGGTGTTAGATCCAGACAAGTTCGTTTGTCCTTATCCACTTCAAAAGAACGAAAATAAAGACCTCGCTTCAGATCATCTTCAGCTTTCGCTTGTAAAAAACAAGCGAATCCCACTAAGATTAATAGATGCTTGACTTTAAAATACATTTCAGGTAAGACAAACTTTGTTTTCAGTTCAATAATTCATGCAAATTTATCATTTTTCCGAATCTATTAATCATATATGTCCACAAGATTTTAAATATTATTTTAAATTGTTAAATATCAGCATACTAAAAAATGCAATAAATAAAACCGTCTTTCCTGCTTAATATTAGAAAGACGGTTTTTGATTAACTATATATTTAGGAATATGCTATTTTTTTGATTGTTTGGTTTTAAGTTGATTGTCTACAGTCACGGTTTCTCCTACTTTAGTTTTGATTACCTGAGTTTTATTTCCATACCGCAAATGTAGCTTTTCACCTTTGTCCGAACGGATGTTTGCTTCGGTCAAGATGCCGTCTTTCCACACAAGATCAAGCTCAAAGCCGCCACGTGTACGCAATCCTTTGGCTGAACCAGATGAAAGGGCGGAGGGTAGCGATGGCAGCAAATGTACCTCGAAACCACCATCAGAGGTACGTACCTGACTCTGAACCAGCATTTCGGCAATAGCAGCGGTGGCGCCGAAATTGCCGTCGATCTGGAATGGCGGATGCGTATCGAAAAGATTGGGTAGGGTTTTCGAACACAGCAATACCGACAACAACTTGTATGCATGGTCACCATCGTGCAAGCGATTCCACATATTGATTTTCCAGGCAAGACTCCAACCTGTACCGTCGTCGCCACGGGCTTCAAGCGTTTTGCGTGCGGCAACAGCCAGTTCAGGTGTACCTGTCACCGAAATCTGGTTGCCCGGGTGTAATGCAAACAGGTGTGAAGTATGGCGGTGATGCGGTTCCACTTCTTTGTAATCTTCAGCCCATTCCATGATACGGCCTGTTTCCTTGCTGATACGTATCGGGGCAAGTTGTTTGAGTGTTTTGGCGCACTGATTACGGAAATCTTTGTCGATATTCAATATTTTACTCGCTTCAATACAGTTGGTTAACAAGTCATGAATGATTTCCATGTCCATTGTGGCGCCATAAGTAAAGACCGAATGTTCGCCATTAGGCATGATAAATGCATTTTCGGGAGAGTAGGATGGGTTAGTAACCAACTTACCCGGGCAAGCCGTTCCCGGAGGGGCAACTACGAGGAAGTCGAGGATAAACTCGGCCGCACCCTTCATCAACGAGTAAGCACGTTTCGCTAAAAAGTCCTTGTCAAGCGTATGACAATAATGTTCCCATGGATGTTGTGCCAGCCAGGCTGCTCCCATCGGCCATATTCCCTGCGGGCCATCGGCTGGCGCTGTGAAACCCCAGGCATCGGTGAGATGGTGTACCACCCAGCCCTTAGCCCCGTATAACACTTTGGCAGTACGTTCGCCAAAAGGAACTAACGCTTCGGAGAGATCGAAAAGCGGTTCGTGCATTTCGGACAAATTAGTGATTTCGGCAGGCCAATAGTTCATCTGGAAATTGATATTGGTATGGTAGTCTGCGTTCCATGGCGGATTCATCTGCCATGCCCATAAACCTTGCAGGTTGGCAGGCATTGTTCCGGGACGGGAGCTGCCCATAAGCAGGTAACGTCCATATTGGAAAAACGTTTCCACAAGATTGGAATTGGGTTGTCCCGACGCTTTAGCCTCGGCTAATTGTTCGTCGGTAGGTAGTGGCGATACGGAACCAAGATCGAGCGATAAACGGTTGAAATAATTCTGATGTTCGGCTATGTGCTCTTTTTTCAGGTCGTTATACGATTTACTACTGGCTTTACGGATGGAGTTGAGGCAAGTTTGTTCGGGGTTTCCTGAAAATACAGTCTGTTCCAGGTTATCCAGTCCGGGATAGTCGGTTGCTCCCGCAATAAAAAGTGTTAAGGATTTTGCATTGACTATCGTCATGATGCCGTTGTTAAAGGTAACAGTACCGCCATCGGCCACAGCTTTTACCTGTGCGGCAATACTGAGTCCTCTGGCATTGCCTTCTTTATCTTTTATCGGGAGACGACCTTTCAGGAGGAGCGTGTTCGCTTCGGTCGGATGCTTGACGCATTCAGCATCTTGTTGGCGCTGCATGGTGATCGATGTATTGATCAGACCGCCGTTACTCGATGTGAAACGCACAACAATCACACCATCGACTGCCGATGCGAAACTTTCCCGCATGTATGACTTCCAATCACAGGTATATTTTGTTGTGACAACGGCTGTTGATAAATCAAGACTACGGACATAATCTTTTACATTGTCGTGGGGAGTATCCATCCATAATTCGCCCAACGATTGATAAGGCTTAACCCCCTGTGGAATACCCATCATCGTTTTTCCAGCCAAGCGGACAGCTTCGTTGTTTTTATTTTCGAACAGTAAACGTTGCACTTCGGGCAATGCTTTTAACGATTCGGGATTATTGGGATCGAGCGTATATCCGTCCCAAAGCGAACTTTCGTTGAGCTGTATGCGCTCGTCGGCAGCGCCGCCGAATATCATAGCTCCCAGACGGCCATTGCCTATGGGTAATGCTTCTTCCCATACTTTGGCCGACTGGCGGTACCAGAGGATATTACGTCCTTCGGGCTTGCCGGCTTTACCGGTGAATTGTGTGCGGTCGAACCATTCGGCACGGGCGCTTCCGGTACGCGAACTGGCTACGGATGTTTTTGCAGCAGCAGCCAAGACAAAATCAACAATCTGTGTTGGATTGGGGAAACTATGCGGGTGATGTTTGAACCCTTTTTTTTCGATAACCGTAATTTCTCCCCCCAATTCTTTGACTTTCTTTTCGAACGGGAAAGCATTTTGTGAATTAACAGCGGCATCATCTAATTCGGCGCAAAGTATCAAGATGGGGTAATGCCCCGCTACGATCTTGTCGACTTTATCAATCGGGCTATCCTTAAAGTTGGGCATTTGTTGGCGTGTGACGCCATACGATTTCATGATACCGATACTCACTTCGTTATCGGGTTTTGCTTTTCCGTCGGGGCCAACAAACATGGCCTTACAATCCAATAACGGATTATCGACATACACGCCGGCTACTTTATTGGGATTGGCTGCTGCCCAATTGAAAACATATACGGCTCCGCGGCTCATCCCTTCGAGTATGGCTTTGCGGTTGAGTCCGGCGTTGTATAAGATAGTGTGGAATTTATCCCATGCGGCTACAGCTTGCGGATTACCCATCAATTCGGCCTGATCGCAATACACCAGATGAAAACCGCGTTCGAGCAAGGCGATATCCGTTTGCGCTTCGTGAGCCCAGAAGCGGGCGCGCCATATCCATGGACGATTATTGGCCGTACGTTTCGGTTTCACTACCTTGCACTCGCGTCCGTCAAGTTTGAAATCAGCACAAGCGTACCCCATAAATGGCGAAACAGTAAATGGTTGTCCGAGATGTTTGAATATATCGTATTCCGTATCAAATTCTTGTGTGATTTGTTGAAACAACCGGTTAGCGACAATTCCAGCGCCTTCCTTGTTAGGGTGTATTTTATCGGGAAACAAATCGGGACGATCGATCAATAATGAATGCATGTCCAATACTTCGACATTCTCCTCGTATGCGGCTTTCCGGAGACGGGGAATGATGTTGCGTACAATTTTGCGATCCCATATCTGGTTGGTATCGGTTTCGAACGATACAAACGGGAGCATCAGGATCACCCTCGGGTGCGACGGCAATTGAGTAAAAGATCGTATCATGTCGCGGCAATCCTTTTCCAGTTCGTTGTAATACGGACGGTTTACTGCTTTAGCATCATTTCCGCCAAGATCGATCAATACAATGTCCGGTTCACTTTTCAGGGCCGACTGGTATGCATCGGTTTTCCAGTAAGGTAGATTGCCCTTCCGCAGCATGGTGGTACCGCTCACGCCATAGTTGAAAACCTTATAGCGGTTTCTCAAAAGGCTTTGTAATTGTCCCGGGAAAGAATTTTCTTTTGGATTTTCGATGAATGCTCCTTCCGTAATACTTGCCCCCACACATACAACCTTACGTTGCTGTGCATAGACCGCAATACAAGAAAACAGCAATAGAAAACTGAATAATTTGATTTTCATGTTTAGATATTTGTTGGTTTTTTGTTTTCATTCACCTCCAGCCTGTCAAGCTGTTATAACTGCTGACAGAGCCGGAGATTTAATAAGTACTCTGCAAATATATACGACGTTTTCAAATAATCGTTCAATTTTGATTTTATACGTTTTGCCCGTCTGAATGACCTGTCTGCCAGAATCATTCTCCATTTTCAATTGTCAATTATTTTAGATTAATTGTCTCCTTGTACCGGATATCTGTTGATGAACTTCCGACCATGAATTCAAATTCACCAGGTTCGACAACCCGCTTCATATCCTGATTGATCAACCAAAGATGTTCCTGAGGGCGAATGATTATGGTCGCCTTTTTTGTCTCGCCTGCTTTTAAGAATACCTGCGAAAATCCTTTCAAAGCCTTCATGGGAGTAGTTACGCTTGCAATCTTGTCGCGTACGTACAATTGTACCGTTTCGGTACCATCAACAGCGCTTGTATTTTTAACATCTACCGTTACGGTAATCACATCTTTGATAGTCGGATTGGCAGGGCTTATCGTAAAGTTGGAAAGTTCAAAAGCAGAATAACTCAAACCATGTCCGAAAGCATAAAGCGGTTCGCTGGTTCCGTCCGTATGATTCCTTAAGGATAAGGCTCTTCTCGAATAATAAACAGGCAGTTGTCCTTGACTCCTCGGTATGCTTATTGTAAGTTTACCGGAAGGATTATAATCTCCGAACAGCACATCGGTAATCGCTTCGCCTCCGCTTTCGCCCGGGAACCATGCTTCCAGAATAGCCGCCGAGTTTTCTGCAACCGGTGTGAATACTAACGGACGACCGTTCAACAGTACACTGGCAAAAGGTTTACCTGCTTTAGCGACAGCTTGTAACATTTCGACATCCATCTGTTTCAGATTCAGATTTTGGCGGTCTTTACCTTCGCCAACTTCCCGGTCGGTTTCGCCAAGAACGAGAACGGTTGCGTTGGCCGCCGCGACGGTACGGGTAATCCGGTCATAAAATTCTTTATTGTTTCTAAATTCTACGATTCTCCATCGCAATTCTATCGAAGCATTCTCGCCGGTTTTGGCATATTCAACCCTGACGGGTATTTTTTGGCCGCTTTTCAGCTCAATCCTTTCGAATTTTCCGCGTCGCCTGTTCTCACCACCCCAGTTGTCGATAAGCAACTTGTCATTCATATATAATTTCCCGTAACCGTCCGATGCAATGAAAAACTCGTAAAGCCCATCGCTCGGCACTGTGATAATGCCTGAATATTTTGCGGAAAAACGCTCAGGGGTAACGCCCGGAGCCGGACTGAGGTTATGCCAATATCCCTGGTACTTTTCTTCTACAGCGGAATATGCAGGACTTCCCGACAAATCGGCGTTATTGAAATATTCCACATAAACTCCTTTCTGCGATGGTTTTACGGTATTCGACAGCCATTCGGAAGAAACTGTTTCAAATTGATTGGAAATACTCGTTTGGATGAGATCGATTTGAATCGATTCTCCATATTTCTTTTTCATTGCTTCGTACAGCGTAACACCTTTTGATTCTCTCGGAGAATATCCGCCTATGGAAGAGATGTTTGCAAGATTCCCTACCAATGCTAATCTTTTGATATTTTTGCTTAAAGGCAAGACATTGCCTTCGTTTTTCAACAGGATAATCGACTTATGTCCCGCTTCTAATGCAAGGTTACGATGTTTTTCATTATGAAAAACGTTCGCTATAAGCGATTCTTCTGTATATGGATTATCAAACAGTCCTAACTCAAATTTTACCCTTAAAACAGAAGAAACAGCTCTGTCAAATTTATCTTTCGGAATACTTCCGTCCTTAACGGCCTCAACAACAGATTTTTGAAATACATCATGCGGGAAATCATAAAATTGCATATCCAATCCTGCATTGATTGCCTGGCTGATTGCTTCTTTTGCATTCGCTGCCGTATAATGTGGTGCAATCAACTGGCGAATAGCACCCAAATCGGTCACCACCATTCCTTTAAATCCCCACTCGTTTCTTAATAAATCAGTAAGAAGCCAAGGACTTGAAATGCAAGGAATACCGTCAATGTCGTGATATGCTGCCATAATACCCTGCGCCTTTCCCTCAGTTACGGCCTTTTCAAAAATATAAAGATGCGTCGAACGGGCTTCCCTCTCCCCGATAAACGCATGCGCTGCGTTGGTGCCGTTTTCGGGAATACCATGAACCCCGAAATGCTTAGGCTCGGCAACGACGACATTATTATCTCTCAAATCGGCGCCTTGCATACCTTTTACCATATTCACAGCCATCCTGGAGCTGAGATAAACATCTTCGCCGTAAGTTTCTTCCGTTCTTCCCCAACGAGGATCGCGCGCCATGTCGAGATTGGGACAAAGCATAAAGTGCACTCCGTGAGCGCGGGCTTCTGTACCGATGACTCTCCCGATATTATACATCAGCGTAGTATCCCAGGAACTGGCGCTTCCAATCGGAACCGGAAAATTGGTCGAGCCTACCCCACAGTAACCATGTAAACCCTCTTCGATAAACAAAACCGGAATACCCAAACGGCTGTTTTCTACTGCGCGTCGTTGGATTTCGTTAGCCAAAGCAGCGGTTTTAGGATAGAAATCATGAATGGAACCTATATCCATACTGTCGATAAAATGTACCACTTTCGCTTCGGATAGCGTATTCGCTTTTTCCAGAATATCATTGCCGGATAGCATGTCCAACTGGGCAGCCTTTTCTTCAAGGGTCATCAGCCGCAACAAATCATTGATCCGTTCTTCAACAGGTAAAGACGCGTCTTTATAACGGGGAGCGTTGTTGCAAGCAGCTAAAAGCATACAACAGCCAATTATTGTAATAATTATTCTCATGCCTACTAAAATTTTATATTATTTTCGGGTAAAAATAGCTATCGTATATTAATGGAAGTATTAATTTATGGCTTAATAGGTGTTAAAATGTGTTAAACAACCATTGACTTTATTTTTGAGATATCGAAAATTGACATCATAATATGCTATTGTTTCAATTTTACAACTATCATCACTGGGTTGGTCTCGGGATAAATCTTTTTACATAAGTTGCTTGCTATTTTTATTCCAGGGAAACCGCATCAAAATAAAATGTGTCAACATTTTGTAATTCGGGGATAAAATTTTTGATGCGGTTGCCCTGTTTTTATTCTTAGCGTCTTGGTACCTTTGTGGCAAAAATAATATTGGCAATGGATAATTGACCATTATTTGAAAGCGTTGAATATTCTGTGTCGAGTAGTTAAAATTGAAATGATCATTTGTCCGATATTTATAGCCTTTACAGCATACCAACAATTGATTTACAACCAACATCATGCATAATATTTATAGGAAATATCGAAATACCTGTCGATAGCTTTAAAAAAAGCTATATATTTGCGCTCAATTTTTTTAATTAGAAATCATATACTTATAAAAAGATTACAATGCGTAATAAAGGGATTATCAGGGCATTTGCTATAGCCATGGCGTTGGTGTGCCTGTATCAATTGTTGTTTACCTGGAAAACATCATCTATCGAAAAAGAAGCCAAACGGTATTCCGGTGGCGATTACAATAAGGAAGCCCAATATCTGGACTCCATATCAAATACGATAGTGTATAATTTCTTGGGGCTACGTAAATATACCTATAAAGAATGTAAGGAACGCGAAATCAATCTTGGTCTTGACCTTAAAGGTGGTATGAACGTCATACTTGAAGTTTCGGTGGCTGATGTATTGAAAGCTTTGTCGAACTACAATCCCGATCCGACCTTCCAACAGGCGCTTACCAGAGCATCGCAGATGCAACAAACCAGCCAGGAAGATTATATTTCGCTTTTCGGACGCGCTTTCCGTGAAATTGATCCAAATGCCAAATTAGCAGCTATTTTCCGGACACCCGAATTGGGTAATAAAATCAATTTTGATGCTTCTAACGAAGAAGTGTTACGTGTATTACGTACCGAATCAAACAGCGCTATCGATAATGCATTCAATATCATTCGTACGAGGATCGACCGTTTTGGCGTTGTTCAACCAAACATCCAGCAGTTGGAAACTAAAGGCAGGATCTTGGTGGAATTGCCCGGTGTAAAAGAACCTGAACGTGTACGTAAACTATTGCAAGGGTCGGCAAACCTTGAGTTCTGGGAAACATATGAGAATTCGGAAATTTACCCATACTTGGTGCAGGCCAATGCAAAAATCAAGGAGCTTGAAGATGCTAAGGTGGTAATAAGTGAAGCAGCAGGCGAAACAACAAGTACTACTCCTGCTTCAACACAGCAACAATCAACATCAGCACAGGACAGCACAGCACAAGGACTGCTCGAACGCTTGGCAAAAACGGATAGCATAGCTTCCGACACTACAGCGCTACAGGCTGACGCAATGAAGAATTATCCGTTGTTCTCAATATTCTCACCGAGCGTTTATCAAAACCAGCTTATGCCTGGTTCTGTCGTCGGTATGGCGGCTGTTAAAGATACCGGACGGGTTAACCGTTATTTGTCTATGACCCAGGTACGTGACTTGTTTCCGCGTAATGTCCGCTTCCTTTGGGCAGTGAAACCTTGGAAAAATCCTCAGACGAATAAGGAAACCGATCTGTTCGAACTGCATGCCATCAAGGAAACAGGTCGTGACGGGCGTCCACCGCTTGGAGGGGAAGCCATAACCAGTGCCAGCGCTAATTTCAACGAACGCGGAGGTTCAAGCGCCGAAGTTTCGATGTCGATGAATCGCGAAGGCGCTCAGGTATGGGCACGCATGACTAAAGAAAACATCGGACGTTGCATAGCAATCGTTTTGGATGACAATGTATATTCAGCACCTCGTGTAAATACGGAAATTACAGGAGGTAGTTCGCGGATCGATGGCACTTTTACTATCAACGAAGCTACCGACTTAGCCAATATTCTAAGATCAGGTAAATTACCTGCTAAGGCACGTATCATCCAGGACGAAGTGGTAGGCCCCACTTTGGGTAAGGAATCCATCCGTGCAGGTTTTATATCGTTTATCATGGCGTTGGTGGTAGTGATGATATATTTGGCCTTCTATTACAGTAGCGCCGGTTTGGTTGCCGATATCTCGTTGATGGTTAATATGTTCTTCCTGATGGGAGTTCTAGCATCATTAGGGGCGGTGCTCACCCTACCCGGTATTGCCGGTATTGTGTTGACACTCGGTATGGCCGACGATGCGAATATTATCATTTTCGAGCGAATACGAGAGGAACTTCGAGCGGGAAAAGGGTTGCGGTTGGCTGTAGCCGACGGGTATCAACATGCTTATTCTGCCATTATCGACGGTAATGTCACTACATTCCTGACAGGGGTCGTTCTGTTTTTCTTTGGTACAGGGCCTATCCAAGGGTTTGCCACTACGCTGGTACTTGGTATCCTTACCTCATTGTTCTGTTCTATTTTCATTTCCCGTTTGATTTTCGAATGGTTGTTAGACAGGAATAAAACCATTAAATTTTCGGTTCCCGTAACTGCGGATATTTTCCGTTATGCCAAATTTGATTTTATTGGTGTCCGTAAAAAATTGTATGTTGTGTCGCTTGCTGTTATTGCTGTCGGAATGATATCCATAGTTATACAGGGATTCAATTATGGTATCGACTTTACAGGTGGACGTAGTTATACTGTTCGTTTTGCAGAGTCGGTGAATACCGTGGAACTGCAATCTTCGTTGCGCACTGCTTTCGAAGAAAATATGCCCGAAGTAAAAACATTCGGTTCCGACAACCAGGTGAAAATCACTACTGATTACCTGATGGAAGAAGATCAGAATCCGGAATTTACACAAAACATAGATAGTATTGTGGAAGTCCGTTTATACGAAGGTGCCAAATATTTATTACCCCAGGGGACAAATATCGAACAATTCCGTACCGACAACCTGATGAATACACAAAAGGTGGGCGCCAGCATTGCCGACGATATCAAACGGAACGCAGTGATTGCCGTCATGCTGTCGCTGCTGGTAATTTTCCTTTATATTTTCATCCGGTTCCGTAACTGGCAATTTGGTTTGGCTGCGGTTATCTCGCTTTTCCACGACGCAGTCATCATGATTGGATTATACTCACTCTTGTGGAAGGTATTGCCCTTCTCCATGGAGATCGACCAACATTTCATTGCGGCTATCCTTACCATCATCGGATACTCTATCAACGATACGGTGATCATCTACGACCGTATCCGTGAGTGGGTCGGGTTATATCCCAAACGTCCGATGAGAGAATTGTACAACTCGGCTATTAACAGTACCCTGGGACGTACCATGAATACCTCACTCTCCACCATGTTCGTCTTGTTGATCATCTTTATTTTCGGTGGCGAAATGATCCGTGGTTTTGCATTTGCCATGCTTGTTGGTATTGCTGTAGGTACTTATTCATCTGTCTTTAATGCAGCCCCGATCGTGTATGATTTGATCAATCTCAAGAAAAAAAGAGATGCCAAAAAAGAATTAAAGAAATAGAATTGTATAGTCAGATTAAACGAAAGCCGGAAAAATCCGGCTTTTTTGCTATCTAAAAATAATTGATACAAATGACTATAAAAAGAAAAAAATAGGTTAACTTTGTAGACCGGTTGTTTACTAAATAGAAGAATGTCAAGGTCGGTTTCAATCGAAAAAATCAAACAAGGCGATAAAAGTGCATTCGAATCTTTATTCCATGCCTATTATCCCCGGCTTTGTGTGTATGCGGAAAATATTACAAAAAGCGAGATTGCTTCGGAAGAAATCGTCAGTAATATGTTTGTTAAATTGTGGGAAAAACGTGGGGAGTTGAATATTACAACGTCCGTTGAGTCATATTTGGTTTCATCGATACATAATCAATCACTTAACTACTTGAAACATGCTAAGGTACAGGAAAAATACAGAAAAACGGCTCAATACCAATTGAAAAACATGGATTTGTTGTGGCCCGAAGATACGCCTAATCCTCTTGCAACCCTTATTACAGAAGAAGTAATCAGGGACATCGAACAAGCCGTTGATGATTTACCAGCACAATGCCGTGAAATATTTCGCCTCAACAAATTCGAAGATTTATCATACGATGAAATAGCCGGACGGTTGGGTATTTCTGTTAATACAGTCCGCACACAAATTGTTCGGGCTATGCGGAAAATGAAAACCAACCTAGGCCATTATCTTCCTGTTATCATGGGATTGGTGCTTGTTTTATATCGCCTCTTCTGGAAAAAGAAAAAATAAAATATTTTTGTTGTCACATTAATCAGAGCTGAAGTTGTCTACTGCATGATAAAAACAAAATATCTTGCAGGACAAACCAAAGCATATTGAGTTAATCATTGACGCATTGTTTTCGGGCACAGCATCGGAATCTGAGATTGAACGCTTGCGATGCTGGATAAATGAGTCACCCGACAATAAGGCATTATTGGACGATTATCGTATCATACATTATTTATTGAAGATTTACAAACAAAAGAAACGGTATCTTCCCGAGCGGGCATGGCAGACGAATTCTTTTTTACTGGAACAGGATAAAAAGCCTACATTGTCCAAATCGAATCATTTCACAAGGTGGTTTTACCGTATTGCATGCATTACTGTTCTTGCATTTACGGCTGGGATGGTTGTCATGTATTATTTCATGAAACCGGAAGTTCAAACTCTTGTTTCTTCTGATCATTTTTCCGAATATACGGTGCCTTACGGATCAAAGGCAAAGTTGACATTGCCCGACAGTTCCACCGTTTGGGTAAATGCCGGAAGTGTACTTCGTTATCATTCGGATTTTAACCAGGTCGACCGTGAGGTTTTTGTAGAAGGCGAAGCTTATTTCCAGGTTAGCAAAAATCCATCAAAACCATTTTATGTAAGGACATCAACTGTTACCCTGAAAGTGCTGGGAACCAGCTTCAATCTGAAAGCATATCCCGATGAGACCAATATCGAAACCACTGTTGAAGAAGGAACGGTACAGGTACTAAGTAATATTGAAGGTGTACAGATGGGTGAATTGATCCTGAATGCCGGGCAAAAAGCAACAGTAGCCAGGTCGAAAACTCAACGAGCAATAGAACAAAATGAAGAAATGATCCAAAAAAATTCTGTTTCAAGTGAACAATACGAAGACAAGAATGTTATTCAATATGCTACGGTTGCAGATGATGTCGATACCGAAATATATACAGGATGGAAGGATAAGCGTTGGCCAATTGAGCAGGAGAGCTTGGCTACATTAGCAATCAAATTGGAGCGGCGTTATGATGTAAAAATTTCTTTTGCAGATGAACAACTAAAAAGATATTCATTTTCAGGAGTTCTCGAAAACGAAACTCTGGAACAGGTGTTGGAAGCTATTAAGTTGTCAGCGCCGATTAATTACAAAGTTTCCCACAATCAGGTAATTCTAACCCGAAATAAATGGATCAAATGAAACAATTTTAATATTTAAAAAATCGACAGCCTATGGAAAAATAAAAGAAAAAAAACAAAAGCCTGCAGGATACGGCAATATCCCACAGGCCACATATTAGAATCCTACGTCAAATCAACAGCCTTTATCCCAATAGGATAAAGAAACTATTTTATAGAATAATAATAAAAATCAAAGATATGAAAAAATGTATTCATGAGGACATTTTATATCCAAAAAAGAGTTTATCAAAACTATATCGAATTATGAAATTCATGTTTTTATTGACTTTTGCCGGGCTTGTAAGCCTATCGGCTAATGTGTATTCTCAAAACAAAACGCTGACACTCCAGACGCGGAATGCGTCGCTGCATGAACTTTTTAAAGCTATTGAAAGGCAGACCGAGTATCGTTTTTTCTATAACGACGAATTGGTCAATGCCAATAAATTAGTAAGTATTGATGTGAAGGACATGCAGATTGATGCTGTATTGGATCAATTGCTGGCTGATACGGATTTACAATACAAATGGTTGGAAAACAACCTGATTGTAGTGTCATCATCCAGCCTGTTGCAGCAGATCCATGTTACCGGATTAATTATTGATTCGAACGATGAGCCTATCCCCGGAGCCAATGTAATCATTAAAGGAACTACGACGGGTGTGGTAACCGACGCTATCGGTAAGTTCGCAATCAATGTACCGAATGTCGATGCAGTGCTGCAGATATCATTTGTCGGCTTTGTTACTCAGGAAATCCGGGTGGGTAACCAACAAATTATTAATGTGACTTTACTGGAAGATGCCCGGGAATTGGAAGAGGTAGTTGTTGTAGGCTATGGTGTACAGCGTAAATCGGATGTTACCGGTTCCATTAGTGTAGCGACTTCTGAAGACATCCTTGCCAGTCCAACTTTTAATGCACTGACTGGTTTGAAAGGAAAAGCAGCAGGGGTCAATATATTCAACAATACCGGGAATCCATTAGGAGTGAGCGAAAGCGCTCAAAGAGTAGTCATTCGTGGGATGAACTCCATCAACACCAGTACAGATCCGTTGTATGTAGTGGATGGGGTACAGATGAACGAGATCCATTATATCAACCCGAATGATATTGAACGGATGGAAGTATTGAAAGATGCCTCAGCTACGGCTATTTACGGGGCACGCGGCGCCAACGGGGTAATCCTGGTGACTACCAAACGCGGTACTAGCGGTGCCGCCGATGGTATTACCGTAACTTATTCAGGGTGGGTTTCCTTAAAGACAATGGCAAGGAAAATTGACCTTATGAATGCGGCAGAGTTCATGGAAATGCAAGATATTGCTTTTGCTAATTTTGCTAAATTTCCGCAAAGTGCAAGTAAGGCAGGCATGATAGTGGATCGTTCCGACCCGTTGATCTTTGACAGCAACGGTAATCCCTTATATGACACAGATTGGCAGAAAGAAGCCACGCGCAATGCATGGTCGCAAAGTCACCAGCTCAATTTGCAACAACAGGGCAAAAATTCCTCGATCGGTGCATTCCTCAACTATACCGACGAACAAGGCCTTTTTATCAATAACTATGGAAAACGAATAAACGGAAGACTCACATGGGATGCCAAACCATTAAAATGGTTGGAGATTAATTCCAATATCATGGTAAACCACATGTGGGGTAATGGGGTGGACGATACCGGAGGCGGTCAGGTATCGCGTCGTACCATCTGGGAAATGCCCCCGATATTCCCTGTGAAATTCCCTGACGGGCGTTGGGCTGACTCGCAATATACCGGCAGTCAACTTAATTTTGGATTGGAGGCGATGACCAACCCGGTTCATGAGTTGAAGGAAATTGTCAGAGAACGCTACCGTTCGAAGGTTTTTGGGAACTTTGCATTAGTAGTTCAGTTAGCCGATGGTTTATCCTTGAGAACCCAAGTGGGGGTTGATGCCAATTTCCGTTCCAACAAGAGTTCGACTCCGAACAATATGATCAATATCTCCACCCGTGGAAATGCAAGTATCTACAATGGGCAATACCTATATTGGCAGGAAGAAACTTACCTGAATTACAATAAATTGTTTGATGGCATACATCGCCTTAATGCTTTGGTTGGTTTGAGTTGGTCCGAAAACAGGAAGTTTGGAACCAATTCGAGTACCATTAATGATTTTAGCAATAATTATTTTAAGTATTACAATTTGGCTGCAGGCCGTACGCCTGGGGCGCCGACTTCCGAATTCCAGAAATGGACCATGAATTCGTATTTTGCCCGTGCAAGTTATTCATTAATGGATAAGTATTTGTTTACTGGCACTTTGCGTGTTGACGGATCTTCACGATTCGGGGAAAACAACAAGTATGGATTTTTCCCATCGGTAGGTTTGGGCTGGGTCATGTCCAAGGAAAATTTTATGCAAGGTACAGCTGCATGGCTGAATAATCTGAAAATACATACCAGCTACGGACGGACAGGAAATACCGAAATCGATGAGTATCGTTCTATAGCGCTTATTACAGATGGTACCACCCTGCTCAATAATGGACGCCAATCGACTTCAGAATTATCTCGTATGGCTAATCCGGATTTGACGTGGGAAAAAACCGACCAGTTTGACGTAGGGATTAACCTGAACATGTTTAAAAACAGGGTCAACCTGGAACTGGATTACTATAATAAGCAAACCAATGATATTCTACTCGAGAAACCCCTGCCTTATACCACTGGTTTTTCAAGTATATGGTATAACATGGGGCGTGTTGACAATACTGGTATCGACTTCCTGTTAAGTACAGTTAATATTGAAAAGGAAAACTTTACTTGGGAAAGTACCTTAAATCTTAATTACAATAAAAATGAAATCAAGAAATTAGGTGATAATGATGAAGATATTCTTACCGATCCCAACTTTGTCCAGGGACAGATTATCCTGAGGGTGGGCGAACCGATGAGCTCATTCTACGGATACCAACGCTATGGGACATTTAGTACTGCTGATGCGGCTGCTGATTCCAAAATTATTGCCGGTACAGCTAAGCGTTCGGACAACCGTGAAATTATCGGAAACGGGATGCCTAAATTTACTGGTAGTTTTATCAATAAGTTCTATTATAAAAACTTGGATTTAATAGTTGATCTGCAATTTGTTACAGGCGTTGATGTGTGGCAGTTGTTTTTCCACTCTGCTGAAGACCGTACCGGTATTGCTAACGGGTTGCGAACCATCCTGTATGACGGATGGACGGAAAGTAACCAGAATACCATGGTACAACAGATCCGCCAGCAAAATTATTCTGGACAGAGCAGTTATTCCGATTCACACTGGGTATGTGATGGGTCGTACCTGCGGGGTAGTTTGCTGCAATTGGGTTATACATTCGACCGGCAGTTGATGCAAAAATGGAATATCAAAACCCTCAGGGTTAATTTTAGCGTCAACAATGCGTTCCTGATTTGTTCGAAGGATTTCAAAGGATTTGATCCTGAAGGCGCTTCCAATACCAATCGGAACGGACAGAACGTGATGTTCTACCAATATCCTTCGAGCCGGATATTTTCATTGGGTGCCACACTCAGTTTTTAATCATTTAATTTTATTTGAAGATGAAAAAGAATTTGAAAAATATATTATGGATCAGCCTGTCAATTTATATGATGATAGGGTTGGTGTCCTGTGATAGTTTCCTGGAAGAAGATGCAAGGAATCAGCGGAAGGAACTTTGGTCAAGCGCTGACGACGGGTTTAGTGCGA
This sequence comes from Bacteroidales bacterium, assembly GCA_031551645.1. Lineage (GTDB taxonomy): Bacteria > Bacteroidota > Bacteroidia > Bacteroidales > UBA4181 > JAIRLS01. Next base: position 20,219 of record JAVBNI010000035.1, read on the forward strand.
TTAATGTGATGTACCGGAAAGGTGTGCCTAAACGGTATGATCAGTCAATATATCCCGGAACTAATATGATGTGTGGCGGATATATGTCTGGTTTTTTCGATAATCAGTATAAAGGCCAGGAAGTATTTGTGCAACATTGTCAGGAATTGAACGTTCTTGCCGGGGCTGACAACAATTACCTGTTGAACCATTGGCAGAATGGTTATGAAACGATCGTTCGTAATGCCAATTATGCATTGGAAAATCTTCCTACCTGTCCGGGACTGACCGATGCTGACCGTACCCAGCTAACAGCTGAAGCCAAGTTTTTCAGGGCGTTGAATTATTTTCACTTAGTGAAATTATTCGGTGCGATTCCTCTTATCGATTATTCGTACCAGTCGCTGAGCCAGGATCTTTATGTAAAGCGTTCAAGCGAAGCAAAAATATACGAACTGATCGTTAAGGATCTGACTGATGCTTTGTCAGCTAATTTAGCTGATAAACCGATGCCATCCAATGGATTCCGTGTTTCGAAAGGAAGTGTGGCTGCTTTGTTGGCCGACGTGTACCTGAACATGGCGGGTTTTCCTGTAAGCGATGCCTCGAAGTATGCAAGTGCAGCCGAAATTGCCAAGTCTCTGATTGTAAATACAAACTACGGGTTGATTGAGCATACCAAAAATGCTACCGGTACGATTACCACAACGGCATTCGAAAAACTCATAACCTCCGATACGGAAAGAGAATATCTTTATACCGTCGAATATGATGCAAGTATTGCTAATGGTGGTTCTCGTCCGATGTATTGTTTCCCCAATACGGCGGCTACTTGGGGAGAGTTTCCGAAATATTCTATCAGCAACAATGCTTATCAACCTGATACCGTATTGCAGGCCCTTTATAGTACGGACGACATCCGCTATGAAGAAAATCAATATTTCCATCGGACATACACTACCTCCAATGCAGTTGACGCTAATAAAAATCCCATTACCTATTTGCTAGCCAATGGAACCGCCATTCCCAACTTCTGGTGGGAAAAGGAAGCGTCGTTGTCCACGGGTGTTTCTACCAAAGACCAGGTTCATTACCGTTTGGCTGAAATGTATTTGATCGCAGCAGAGGCGCTTGTGATGAAGGATAATGCGGTGACTGACGAAGCTGCAGGCTATCTGGCGACCATTATGGCTCGAGCCTCACGTACAAAAGATGCGAGCACAATTAAAACTTCTTTAATGGCTCTGAGCAAACAAAAGTTTATTGAGGAGGTATGGAAAGAAAAAATTCGCGAGTTGATTTTCGAAAACAAGATTTGGAATGATATTACCCGTACTCGTCAGTATCCGGCTTTTGCTGATGCAACCAAAACGACTGTAACATTCATTGACCTGATAGGCGCTAAAAATCCTTGGGGATATACATTTGCAACAAAGGATTTGTATTTTCCCATTCCCGAATCAGAACAACAACGTAACCCAGCTTTGGCCGATACTCCATTGTAATAATTGATTGTTTGTTATGTCTTAATGCGAAGCGCCTTTAAAGGCGCTTCGTTTTTTTATATACTATTATGATTTTGGAGTATCCCGCAGGTTTATTTTTATTCAGATTTTATTGAATTAGAGTTGTTTTTGCAATTATTGCGGGATGGGTATTATATCAAAAGTCATCTAATACTGTCAGTTTCTAATAATTCCTGACTGATTTTCCGTATTGACTTTACAGGGTTAGTATCTATCAGAGTCAAACTGATAAAATAACCTTAATGGATTTTACTCCTCCTTTGACAGAAAACGATCCAAGGCATATTTCCCGGGACCTGTTATTATTAAAACTACAAAGACTATCAGGTAAAGAAAAGCCAATTCGCCGTTTTGTTCTCCAGTCAGTCTGGCACCATGGGCAACAAAAAAAGCAACACTCATGTTAATGATCATTGGGATAAGGGCAAGCCTGTAAAGTAAACCCACAATGACACCTGCAGCGCAAAAAAACTCGGCAAATACAACCAATACCGCAGCTATCGAGCCTCCCATTGCGGCAAAGTTCTGGGCTATAGCTTCGAAATTTGTGAGTTTAGCCCATCCGTGTGTCATCAACATTCCTGCAAAAGCGATACGCAATACTAACAATGCGATTGACGTTAAATTATTGTGGGTGTTTTTCGGAAACAAAAAATTTTTAATCATAACTTTCAATTTTAATATTAAGATATACATGATAAAGCTTTGGGTGGCAGGATTTACCAAATAGAAATCCTGTTAGTCCTGTCAAACTATAAGAGAATCTAATCTTTTACTTTCATATAAATACAAAAAACAGACAATTTGGTTCATTGTTAATAATGATGGAAAAAACAGAGGCTGTCCGATTCGGGCAGCCTCATGATCTGATCTATTTGTCAATCTACGGGAGTGAAATCTTCTTTCCCCACTCCGCAAAGCGGGCATACCCAATCGTCCGGAATATCTTCGAATGCGGTTCCGGGTTTTATCCCGCCATCAGGATCACCTTCGGCAGGATCGTATATGTATCCACATACTTCACATTGATATTTTTTCATTTTTGTTTTGATTTTTTATGAAGCCGCCTAAAAGTTTTATTTTGTCTTTTATGATCAATGGGTTATTTCATTATTCCTTCTGGCAATAACAATATTTTTCAGGCAGCTTCTAATTATACATACCGGGTTATCTTTTGGCCAAATCGTGATTGATACAATATAAGCCGTGTACTCCAAATACATCGAACTTATCCAGAACAGCTTTGGCCGATTCTTCTTCCTCTACCTGTTCGTTGATAAACCATCTCAGGAATTCTTGTGTTGCTTTGTCGTTTTCGGCAATGGCCACGTCCATTAGCTTGTCGATTAACTCCGAGACATGACATTCATGTTTGTAAACATGTTCAAATACAGCTTGAGGACTATTCCATTCGGCAGGTACTGCATCTATCTGGCCAATAGTTACTTTTCCGCCGCGTTTGACGGAATATTCAATTAATTTATGTGCATGCTCCAATTCTTCTGCCGTTTGTTTTTTCATCCAGTGTGCGCAACCGTCCAAGCCGGCATCCATAAAGTATACGGCCATTGATAAATAAAGATTTGAAGACCACATTTCTGCTATGATTTGCTCATTGAAAGCATCGGATAATTTTTTTGTAAGGTTCATAATGATATAATTTATGTTTATATGTTTAATAAAATATTAACAATTCAAAGCCCAAAATGATCATGAAAAAAAACGTTTTAACAGACCTTGGAAGGCTTGGCCATGACGGGCTTCATCTTTACACATTTCGTGTACCGTATCGTGGATCGCATCCAATCCCAATTCCTTTGCCCGTGTTGCGATTCTTTTTTTATCAGCGCAAGCTCCGCTTTCGGCTTCAACTCTTGCCTTCAAATTGGTTTTGGTGTCCCAAACCACCTCGCCTAACAATTCGGCGAACTTAGCGGCATGTTCTGCTTCTTCCCAGGCAATCCTTTTATATGCTTCTGCCACTTCGGGATATCCTTCTCTGTCGGCTTGCCGGCCCATTGCCAAATACATGCCGACTTCGCAGCATTCGCCATTGAAGTGCGCTTTTAATCCTTGTAAAATTTCGGAATCAACGTCTTTGGCAACACCCAGACGATGCTCGTCAGCCCATTCTATAGGCCCACCCGATGCAGCTTCCTGAAATTTTGTTTTGGGTTGTTTGCATTGGGGACAAAAATCGGGAGCGTCATCACCTTCGTGAACGTAACCGCATACAGTACAAATAAACTTTTTTTTCATTGTCTTACATTAATTTAAATGGTTATTATTGATTTTACATACATTGCTTGCATGTTCCTAAAAAATATATCTGGGTTTCTTCGAGATGAAGATCAGGATTATCTTTAAAAGAGGGAATGCCTGTTTTTTCGATTGGGATATCTCTGACAATGCCGCATTTTTTGCATCTGAAATGCGCATGATTGCTTGTGTCACCATCATACCGTACATTCTTTTCGTCAATAAACAAGGCAATAACTGCTTTTTTATCGTAAAATAACTTAAGGGTATTGTAAACAGTGGTTTTGGACAATGTGGGCATGACGGGAACAAGATCAGTATATATTTGATCAATAGTCGGATGCGTCAAGTGTTCCAGCAGATATTGCATAATCGCCACTCTTTGAACGGAAGGCTTGATATCATGATTCATCAAATGTTGATGTACTTCCTGAATATTCATTCTTAAATAATTACAAATTTATAACCCACTCAAATGATCAGTATCCGTTATAATTGATGTCAAATAATTTCAAAATTGAAATGATTACAAAATTATAATTATTTTAATTAAAAACAAAATTTTTATGAAAAAATTAGAAAAATTATTCTGTCGGGTGGGGGTATGAAGCTTAAAAAGTATGAAAGTTGAAAGTTTGGCAGTAGGCAGCAGCAGTGGCAGTTAATTCATCACTCATCATTCATAATCGAAAAACATATTTGTTACATGGTCATTTTGATTGATTTTAGAGAAAAAATATGAAATAGTCTTTCATAAACTGCTTTTGTAATGTTTTACAAAAATGAAAGGTTTTGTGAATTAATGTTAATTTTTGAAGCCAAAGAGTTAAAAAATATAAAAAATTGATATCTTTACACGATTATTTATACTAAAAACTTTTTATTCTATGATAAACAAAGACATAAAAACAAGATTGGAACATGATTTATTAGGTGATCGCGAAATCCCACTTGATGTGCTTTATGGGATACAAACGGTACGGGCGCTTGAAAATTTCAAAATTACCGGAGTAGAGCTCAATTTGTATCCGGAACTGCTCAAGGGCCTTGCAATTATTAAACAGGGAGCTGCTGTTGCAAACTGTGAATTGGGGTTGCTCGACAAATCTATCTGTGATATTATTGTACAAGCATGCCAGGAAATAGTACAAGGCAAGCATCACAAATATTTTGTCGTGGATCCTATACAAGGCGGAGCGGGCACATCAACTAATATGAATGCGAATGAAGTGATTGCAAACAGGGCATTGGAAATCATGGGCAAACAACACGGAGAGTATAAGTATTGCCACCCGAATAATCATGTGAATATGTCACAATCGACCAATGATGCTTATCCGTCAGCGGTTAAAATTTCTATCGTTTACAGTAATGAAAGACTTGTCAAAGTCTTGAAAAGTTTGGTTGATGCATTTAGAAAAAAAGCCGACGAATTTGCTGATATCATAAAAATGGGCCGGACTCAGTTACAAGACGCTGTTCCTATGACCTTGGGGCAAGAATTTGAAGCCTACGCTGTCACGCTTGCTGAAGAAATCAATCGCTTGGAAGAGAACGTCAGATTGTTTTATGCAATCAACATGGGCGCTACAGCTATAGGCACAGGGATCAATTCCGATCCTGACTATGCTCCGCTGGTAACTAAAAAGTTGGCTGAAATATCGGGAATACCGTTGGTTATGGCTCCCAATCTGATAGAAGCAACACAGGATACGGGTGCATTTGTCATGTATTCGTCAGCATTGAAACGTTTGGCAATAAAATTATCCAAAATATGCAGCGATTTACGTTTGTTGTCATCCGGACCTCGTACGGGTTTGAACGAAATCAACCTGCCGCCAAAACAACCCGGTTCGTCTATCATGCCGGGGAAAGTGAATCCGGTTATTCCGGAAGTTATTAACCAGATAGCTTTTAGAGTAATAGGAACTGACATGACCATAACAATGGCTGCTGAAGCGGGACAATTGGAATTGAACGTAATGGAGCCTATCATTGTATTTGGTATTTCAGAATCCATAAAGATTTTGGAAAACGGTATGCGTACACTGCGTGATGAGTGCGTTACGGGAATAACTGCCAATGCAGATATTTGCAAAGATCAGGTTTACAGGTCAATCGGGTTGGTTACAGCCTTAAATCCTTACATTGGGTATGAAGTTTCGACAGCAGTGGCGAAAGAAGCCCTTGAAACAGGCCGTGGAGTTTATGAATTGGTACTGGAAAAGAATCTGCTCACTCAAGAAGAGTTGGATGATATCCTTAAACCTGAAAACATGGTAAGACCCCGGAAAATAAAGAAAGCTTAAAATCGCGTTTATAATGTGTGAATGTTCATAACGTTATAACGTTCAATGCAAAAAAGTCCCTCCAAGATTTCGGGGGGATTTTTTGTTGGATATTGCGGAGTAATTTACTTCTTCCGGAACAGCCACAATCCGACAAAAGTAATTAGACCATTGACGATGAGTAGTTCGAATCCGAATTTATAGCCGCCTAACCATTGTTCTGAATGGCTGTCGAGTATGTATGTGATTATAGGTGAAATAATAGCGAGTATGGGAACAGCACGATCGTGAACTTTTAAACGGGTAAACAGACCAAAGCTGAATAATCCCAGCAAAGGCCCATAGGTATAACCGGCTATGGTAAAAAACTTATCAATAATAGCTTCGTTGTTCAGCTGTTTGAATCCGACGATCAATAACAGAAACCACAAAGCAAATGAAAAATGTATGGCGTAACGGATTTTTCGTTTTTTGCGACTGTCCGATATCCGGTTATCCAATCCCAAGATGTCGATGCAGAATGAAGTTGTCAGTGCGGTTAATGAACTGTCGGCACTGGAATATGCTGCGGCAATCAGCCCAATGATGAATACAATTCCGACAAATGCTCCCAAATGGTGGATAGCAACATTGGCAAAAAGGCTGTCGGTTGGTTCTGCGGGAATATGGTTTGCCTGTGCATACATGAGCAATATAGCACCCAATAGCAGGAACATTAAGTTTATCAACACTAATGACCAGCTAAATGTGAACATATTTTTTTGAGCTTCACGCAGATTGCGGCAACTGAGGTTTTTCTGCATCATATCCTGGTCCAATCCCGTCATTACAATGGTGATAAATACTCCGCCCAGGAATTGTTTCAGATAGAAACGCCTGTCCGACCAATCGGTGATGATCATTGTTGTATATTCACTTTGCTTGACACGATCGAATAATTCAACCATTCCCCAGCCCATTTCCTTACTTATAATATATATGGATATGATCACGGATAGTAACATGAAAGTGGTTTGCAGTGCATCGGTCCATACGATGGTTTTAATCCCGCCCTTGAACGTATAGAGCAGGATCAGTAACATGAAAATAAATGCCACGACCCAGAAAGGAACGCCCCAATGTCCGAAAACAAAAAAGTGTAGCACGTACACCACCACAAACATGCGTAAGGCGGCGCCTATTCCGCGCGATAAGATAAAAAAGACAGCGCCGGTTTTGTATGTCCAATTGCCGAAACGTTTCTCCAGATAGGTGTATATAGACGTCAGATTGAGGCGGTAATATAACGGTAGCAGGACGGTGGCAATCACTGCGTATCCCACAACATATCCAAACACCATTACCATGTATGAAAATTGCGTATCCTTCACCCATCCCGGTTCCGACAGAAAAGTGACACCCGACAATGAAGCGCCGATCATACCATAGGCAACAATATACCAAGGCGATTGCCGGTTGCCGAGATAATATGTTGCATCATTTGCTTTACGCGAAGTGATCCAGCTGATCAGGAAAATGAACAGCGTATAGACGAGGAAAATAGTGAGGATGACGGATGGAGACAAATGAGTGAAGAATGAAGAGTGAAGAACTAAGAGTTAATTTTGGCTCGTGTTCGTGCAGGAATATTCTAAATAAGATTGAGCCTGATATGGATTAAATGGTGGTGTTGTTGTCTATTACAAGATTACGGTAAAAAATACTGATAAATAATCGACATTTTCGCTTTGACACATTGTTGGTTTAATGCGCTTTACGCTCATTTTCCATTTTCAACTTTCAATTATTTTTGACTGCTTCTTTGTCGCATGGCTTCGAAGGTGATAACTGCGGTTGATACCGACACATTCAAAGAATCGATGTAGCCGCGCATTGGTATTTTGATACGACGATCGGCATGTTCGAGCCAAAAATCCGTTAGTCCGTCGGCTTCCGTACCCATCACAATAGCTGAGGCTTGGGTGAAATCCGTTTCATGGTACCATTCCGAAGCTGTCAGTTCGGCAGCCATGACAGTAATACCTGATTGCTTCAACCATTGCCAGGCTTCTTTTGAACTACATGTGACGACTTGTTGGGTAAAAACGCAACCAATACTTGACCGGATGGTATTGGGATTATAAATATCCGTCAACGGATCACAAACAATTATGGCATCAACAGTTGCCGCGTCTGCGGTACGCAGGATGGCTCCCAGGTTACCGGGTTTTTCCACAGCTTCGAGGACAATAACGAATGGCTTAGGGGATAGCCGGATTTTATCCAACGATAAGGATTTCGGCACTGACAAAGCAATCACTCCGTCGGAAGCTTCCCGGTACGCCATTTTTCTGAAGACCTCGGTGCTGACCAGTTCGGTTGGAGTATTTGTTTTATGGATAAGTTCCTTTCCCTCTCCGGTTAACAATTCGTCGCAGACAAACAGGTTACGTATGTCATAGCCTCCGGTTATCGCCATAGACAACTCACGAATGCCTTCAATGACAAACAAGTTTTGTTTGCGGCGTTCACGGGCATTGCCCAGTTTTACGATATCTTTTACCCGTTGGTTTTGTATGCTGGTGATCAATTTAGATAATTTGACAGGGTGTGGAGTAGCCACTTAGACCCTGTCAGGTTCTATTGAACCCTGACAGGTCTTAGGTGTGTCAGGTTAAACGATGCTGTGAACCACCAATCCACTCCGTAGTTTGGGTTCAAACCAGGTTGTTTTGGGCGGCATGATGTTACCCGTGTCGGCAATATCAATCAGTTGCTTCATGCTGACAGGATACAGGGCAAAAGCTACTGCCATTTCGCCGGAATCCACGCGGCGTTTCAATTCGCCTAAACCACGGATACCACCGACGAAATCGATACGTTTGGAATTACGTAGATCGGTAATGTCGAGGACAGGCGTCAGGATCAGATCCGAAAGTACCGTCACATCCAAGCAACCGATAGGATCATCATCATTGTATGTTCCCGGTCGCGCTGTGAGCGCATACCATTTGCCACCAAGGTACATGCTGAATTCATGTAATGCTACCGGACGATATTCATCTGTACCTTTGTATTGTACAATAAAACCCTTTTCGAGTTCTTTCAGAAACTCTGCTTCCGACCGTCCGTTGAGATCTTTCACCACACGGTTATAGTCGAATATTTTCAACTGGTTGTCAGGGAAATGGACCGCAAGGAAAAAATTATATTCTTCATTTCCGGTATGGTTGGGGTTGGCTTTCCGGCGTTCGTTACCTACCAGCGCTGCTGCTGCAGTCCGGTGGTGTCCGTCGGCGACATAGGTATTCGGGATAGCAGCGAAAAGTTCTATGATCCGGTTGACCACCTGTGGATCGTTGATTATCCAGAGTTGATGGCCGATTCCATCTTCGGTAATGAAGTCATATTCAGCAACGCCGCCCGTCACTTTTGCCACGATAGCATCTATTTCGTCTACGGCAGGATATGCAAAGAATACCGGTTCGTAGTTCATATTGCTGACACGGATGTGATTTTTGCGATCCTCTTCCTTGTCCGGACGGGTCAATTCGTGTTTGCGGATAACATTATTCATATAATCGTCTACCGAAGCACAGCCTACGATACCATACTGTGTACGTCCGTCCATGGTTTGTGCATAAACGTAGAGTTTATCACTGTTATCTGTAAAGAAAATATCGTCGGCGATCATTTTCTGAAAGTTTGCGCTGCCTCTGCGGTATACTTCAGGATCGTGTTCGTCCATTGTTTCGGGGAGATCGATTTCCGGTTTGATCACATGCAGAAACGATAACGGATTTCCTTCCGCTTCTTTGATCGCTTCGGCGCGGTTAAGCACATCGTATGGGCGCGATGCGATTTTTGCTGCATGTTCCTTTACCGGACGTATACCTTTAAATGCTTTGAGTGTGGCCATCTTTATTTTTTGATTTTGAATGATTATTTTGAATGTTTTTGGACAATTGGTTAAAAGTGTTTTTCAATTTCTTCCATATCAAGGAGAAACATTACCGGTTTTCCGGTAGGCGAATAATTGGGCGTTTCGCATGTGAACAGTTTCTCAATCAGATAATTTATTTCTTCATCGGTCAGGGTTTTGTTGTACGGAGTGGCCGATTCCTGTGCCAGCAGTGCAGCTAGTTGTTCACGCTGGTTTTCAAACATGTCTTTTTCGGAATGGCGGTATTCATCCAATAAATGTCTGAATACCACAGCAGGGTTTTTGCTTCCAATCTCTCCCGGATTTCCGTGTAGGCTGAGCCGCTTGTCACCTACCGGCCTGATATCGAAGCCAAGAGCGGCAAAATCCTCCTTCAACTCCGACCATAATGCCATGTCGTCAGGCGAAAGTTCAACCTGTTCGGGAAAAAGGCTTTGCTGGCTCATGTTTTTGTTGTTTCCCACTTGAGCCTGGTATTGTTCAAAAAGGATGCGTTCGTGCGCCCGTTTCTGGTCGATCAGCATCAGCCCCGATTTTACAGGCGTAAGGATGTATTTGCCCTTAAGCTGAAGATAGTTGTTGATCAATGCCGTGGGCATATGATCTTCACTCTCCGTTTCTACAAATATTTTTGATTGACGGTTTTCGTTCTCAAACCCTGAATACAGCGATTCCCAGTTCCGGAGGTTTGTTTTATTGTGATCACCCGTTCGATATGTATCCCCGCTATGAAAAGGATTGTAGTCGGGGTTGACAGCTACTTGCGGGATGTTGATTTGTGTGTCGGGGCGCAGTACTGGGATATTTAGCGACGTATCCCTTTCGAAATCGATGGATGGGACCACATTAAATTTTCCCAAAGCCTGTTTTACCGTGCTGACAAGGATCTGGTAAATTGCCCGTTCATCTTCAAATTTGACTTCTGTTTTGGTCGGATGAATATTGATATCGATCGAATCGGGTGGGACAGTGAGATAAATGAAATAGCCCGGGATGTAATCGGGAGGAAGAATGCCCTCATAAGCCTGCATGACGGCTTTATGCAGGTATGGATGACGGATATAGCGTCCGTTGGCAAAGAAAAATTGTTCGCCGGCCGATTTTTTTGCGAAGTCGGGCTTAATGACAAATCCACTGATTTTTACCAATGTTGTTTCCGTTTCGATAGGCAACAAATGCGGTTGGATAGGCTTGCCAAACAAATGCACGATCCTTTGCCGCAGTGCCGAAGCGGGCAAATTGTATATGTCTGTTTTGTTGTGTTTTAATGAAATTGCCGTATTTTCGTAAACCAGGGCAATCCGCTTGAATTCATTGAGTACATGGTTTAGCTCCGTCGAATCCGATTTCAGGAATTTACGTCTTGCCGGAACATTGAAAAACAAATTCTTTACAGTAAATGTACTACCGTCGGGACATTGTACAGGCGTTTGCTCGACGATGCGCGTCGCAGCGATTTCCACTTGTGTCCCTAATTCGTCGCCCAAACGTTTGGATCTTAGCTGAACTTCGGCAATTGCAGCGATAGATGCCAGTGCTTCACCCCGGAAACCAAGTGTATGTAAGGAAAAAAGATCCTTCGATTCGCGTATCTTTGATGTAGCATGTCGTTCGAATGCTAATCGAGCATCGGTCTCTGACATGCCACAACCATTATCGATTACCTGTATTTGAGTTTTTCCGGCATCTTTCAGATAAATATCGACGGATGTTGCCCCGGCATCAATGGCATTTTCTACCAATTCTTTTACTACGGACGCTGGACGCTGGATTACTTCCCCCGCAGCTATCTGGTTAGCCACCGAATCGGAAAGGAGGTGGATAATATCTGTCATTTAGTATTACTCGCTGAATATTGCGTCATACAATTTACCGGACAAAACATTTACTTTGATTAATTTTTTGATCTCCAAAATTCTGAAAATATTTCAGGCATGATGAGATAAAGGAGCAACAAAAGTATTGCCAATATAATCAGGAACCGCAACGCCGATTTTTTTTCATAAGATGCTTTGTGCAATTTGGATTTTGCTCGCTGCTCGCTCAGAAAACCTTTGCTTAATCCGGTGTGTCCACTTTTTCCGGCAGCTTCGGCTTCGGCCTTCATTCTCTCCAAACGCTCCTTCCTTTCATCATAAAACCTCGGCTGGTATTTAAACTGCCGGGGTTTGGGCGTATTGAAATTAAAAAACAGTGCCATAACAGATTACATTTAGGTGTTTTCTACAAAGGTAAGTCTTTTTGTAATAACCCGAAAATAGAAATTGACGCTTTTTTTGAACCATATGATCAGCCGCTTGGTTTCATGTATATGAGATGATTTCATAACGTTACATTCATGCACTTCGAAAGTAAGTATATAAGGGTTACATTCAGTGGTTTTTATGAATGAAACAAGCGATAGTCATGTAATTTATGAAAAGATTGTTTTTCTTTCTACTATTGGGTTGTATGTTTTTTCCCTCATTACATGCTCAAACAGCAACCCCAACCACTTCAGACGGACAGATATGGTTCGATGCAGAATTGAATTATACCTATAGACAACGGTGGTTGTTCCAGAATGAACTCAGTTTTCAGACGTTGATATGGGGAGGTAGCCACTGGTTTAGCTACAATACAACGCCCGATGCCGAATACAATGTCAACAAGAACCTTGATATTATCTGTGCTATTCCCATTTCGTATACCCGGCAGACTGCGGTACTCAATACATTCGAGATACGAACCATGCTTGGTTCCCGCATATATTTTACGCCCACCAAAAGGATACAGACCCGTTTGCTGGTTCGTTGGGAATACCGTTGGTTCTATGATGAAGATACAGATGTCTGGGACAAAGGTAACCGTTTCCGTTTGCGGGCGGAATTGGTTATACCATTAAATAAAGATTCGTATTTTGTCGATAACATGTGGTACCTGATTAATGATGTAGAGATTTTTCTTTGGCAGGGTGCTAAGCTACCGGAACGATACGCCAACAAGACCCGTATTCGTCTGGGGCTTGGATACCGGTTGAATTATAAAGTCCGCTTCGAACTGATATATATCAACCAGGACTCACGTAACAATATCGAGGACGATTTTAATGCACACAGCGATATCTTCCGTTTGCGTCTGAAATATTATTTTAAATAACAAAAGATTTGTACTTATTTTGTACAGTTTATCAGGTATTGCTTGCCAAAATCGGTAATCATGTATAAGCATATGCCTTGTAACATTTTAATATAAGTTAGGATTACCTAAACGTTATGAGCGTTATGGAAGTTCTAACGTTAAAACGTATAACACAATGCCTCAAATTTCGACGAAAGGGCGGATTATGCCGCCATCGCCCATCCGTAAACTTGTGCCGTTTGCCGAACAAGCCAAAAGCAAAGGGATAAAAGTGTATCACCTGAATATCGGGCAACCTGATATTCCTACCCCCAAGATTGGTATGGACGCGGTGCGACACAACGATTTAACAGTTGTGGAATATAGTCATTCGATGGGAATAGAGTCGCTGAGGCGTCGGTTGGCACAATACTATCAGGAGAAAGATATTGATGTGGATCATAACCAGATTATGATTACCAATGGAGGTTCCGAAGCCATATCGATGACCATGATGGCATGCTTGAATCATTATGAGGATGTACTGGTTCCCGAGCCATTTTATGCCAATTATTATGGTTTCTCGACAGTCGCCGGTGTTGGTTTGAAGCCCGTAAAATCAGCTATTGAAAGAGATTTTGCACTTCCACCGATCGAGGAACTGGAAAGTCTGATTACGCCTGGTACCAAGGCTATCATGATTTGTAACCCGAACAATCCAACCGGATACCTATATTCGCGTACGGAATTGGAAAAACTGGCTGAAATAGCTGTCAAGCATGATTTATTCCTGATTTCAGATGAAGTATACCGTGAATTTTGCTACGATGGAAACAAGCATTATTCCATCATGCAAATCAAGGGTTTGGAAAAACATGCCGTGCTGATCGACTCTATGTCGAAACGGTTTAGCGCCTGCGGCATACGTGTTGGTGCATTAGTGACGCGCAATAAGGAACTGATGAATACGGTGTTGAAATTTGCACAGGCACGACTCAGTCCGCCTACTTTCGGACAGATATTGGCTGAGGCTGCGCTCGATTCGCCACCGGAGTATTTTAAGGCTGTATACGACGAATATATCGAACGTCGTAACACATTGGTCAACGGGCTGAACCGTATCCCAGGCGTCTATAGTCCTATGCCTAAGGGAGCATTCTATACCATGGCGCGCCTCCCAGTGGACGATGCCGATAAGTTTGCCCAGTGGATGCTGAGCGATTTCCAATACAATAACCAGACTGTAATGGTGGCGCCGGGTTCCGGTTTTTATTCCACTCCCGGTTTGGGAAAAGACGAAGTACGGTTAGCTTATGTCATCAATAAAACTGATATAGAACACGCATTAGAATGCCTTGAAAAGGCATTAGAGGTATATCCGGGAAGAAAGTTGAAAAAATAAAACATTGAGATTATTTCACTTCGCCATATATTGGCGAAGTGAAATTTCCAGAAAATCAAGGATCATCCATCTAAAATAGACGTCTGCTACTTGACTTGCAACGAATACAGATATTTGTATATTCCGTCGTTGATGGCGATCAATTCATCGTGTGTTCCCTGTTCAATGATACGTCCGTTTTCGAGTACGCAGATACAGTCGGCGTGCTTGATGGTCGACAGGCGATGAGCGATGACGATGGATGTGCGGTTGGCCATTAATTTGGTCAAAGCATCCTGGACAAGCCGTTCCGACTCGGTGTCGAGCGCCGAGGTAGCTTCGTCGAGGATCAGGATCGGCGGATTTTTCAGGATGGCGCGTGCAATGGCGATACGTTGGCGTTGTCCGCCTGACAGTCGCATACCCCGATCGCCGATATTGGTATAATAGCCGTTCTCAAGAGTGACGATAAACTCGTGAGCGTTGGCGATTTTAGCAGCGGCGACAACCTGTTCCTCGCTCATGTCGTTCATTCCGAAAGCAATGTTGTTAAAAACAGTATCATTGAACAATACAGGTTCCTGTGTTACAATACCCATCAGGTCGATCAAATCGTTGAGTTTGTAGTCCTTAACGTTGACGCTGTCGATACACAGCTCGCCCATTGTAACGTCATAGAAACGTGGTATTAAGTCGGCGATGGTCGATTTGCCCGCACCTGAATGTCCAACCAGCGCATACATCTTCCCTTTGGGAATGGTAAGATTGATGTCGTGAAGGACAGGCTCAGTAGCATAACAAAATGTTACGCCCCGGAAATCGATATTCTCCCTGAACTTACTGATTGGTACCGGATTTTTTATTTCCGTGATTTCATTTTCTTGGTCTAAAATGGCAAAGATACGTTGGCCGGAGGCTAACCCACGCTGAATGTTACCGTATGAATTTGCGAGCGATTTGGCAGGGGCAAGCACATTATAATATATAGCCAAATATGCCACAAACATACTCCAAGTCATGTCCATTTTACCATTGAGTATCATGGTGGCAGCGTAAAATATGATACAGCAGACGATGGTCACACCTAAAAATTCAGAGAGAGGTGTCGCCAGTTCGATGCGATTCATTATTTTTTTATTGATCGCACGATGCTTGTTGTTGGTTTTGTCGAATTTGTCGGTCATATGTTCCTCGGCATTGAATGCCTTGATGATCTTGATACCCGATATGGTCTCTTCGAAGATACTGACTATCTGTCCCATAATCTGTTGACTTTCCCTGGCATGGCTTCTTAGTTTTTTAATCAACTTGCCTATGAGCAATGATGCAATAGGCAAGGCAACCAGGGTAAACAAAGTCAGTTGGTACGACATGACAAACAAAGCGCTCACATTGACAATGATCATCAAAGGTTCGCGAAATATAACCTGGAAAGAGTTGACGACGGATCCCTGTACTTCGGCCACATCGTTTGATACGCTTGATAGAATATCTCCCTTTCGTTTGCTTTGGAAATACCCGACACTGAAATGGCATATTTTGTCGTATACGGCTTTGCGGATGTTGCGAACAACATTGGTTCTGAGCGAAGTGAGCGTTCGCTGGGACAAGTAACGGAAGGCGTTGGCAAATAAAGAGGCTATCAGGATAATGCCAACGACAAAATATACGGATCCCATAGCGCCGTGCGTTTGTGTTATAGACGAAAGATAGTAGTAATACAAACTTTCAAGATACTCCACCAAACCATTGGTCATTTCCGGTTTAGCCAACACTTGCTCGGAATAACCTTCGAAAATTACCTTTAATGCCGGAGCAATGAGCAAAAAATTAAGCGTTCCCATGATGGTGCCGATCACGGAAAAAACTACATATTTAGGCCAATATCTTCCGTAAGGCTTGGCAAAACTAAGCAAACGTAAAAAGGGTTTCATGAATGATGGTTATTGGGGTACATTACTGATAATTGTTTATCACTTTTGAAAGACTAAATAACAGCATGCGTGTCTATAAATAGCTCCATTACATGTACTCTTTAAAGTCTTCCAATGGAGCATCAAAATCATCACTCATAATAAATTGTCCTTTGGCACAACCAAATATAGGTTTGTGACTTGTAGTTTTTGCTTTTTCCTGCTTTGAAAGCATGAAGTCAATAAAATTAATTACCTCCTCCTGTAGATCAGGAGAGAGCATGTTTATTTTTTTTATGACCAATGTGTCTGTCTTTATCATATCGATTATCCTGCAAATATTGTACAAATATTTTTCAACTGGGCTTTGTCAACTTTATATCTGAACTGAGCATGCGAGTATACTTCAAACTCAAAACTTTATTTGTCAATACTCCAGTCGACCATCCTGTTGATAGCACGCCGGCATACGGGACAGAAATCCGAATGATTGCTGCGCATACGGCAGTTGATCATCGGGCGGTAAACTCCTTTTGTAACGTAACCGCCACCTTCGTATACGCCTACTTTGTTGTCATTTGCTGGGATGGCAGGTGTCGGGACGGGAGTTCCGGCAGGCAGCATGTCTTTCCACTTGGCACTGAAATCCACTAAAGTGGTGATATTTGGTTCCCATGGTTCGTTTTTCAGATTGTAAAAATCGTTGTAGGCCACTTCGGAATTGAAATATTCGTCACCCAGGCCGGCAAACGAATGGCCCAATTCATGTATGAAAACGACATCGCTCATCTCATGATCGGCAGTGCCGAGGCCATAATAATTGTAGATGCCTCCTCCACCATATTTGTCGGAATTAACAATGACAAATACTGCATCGCAGGGAACATTCCACACCTTGTTGCGGATAGCCACAAGGTCGGGAGCAGTCAAATAACGGTCGATACCGAATGTGTAGAAATGTGCATGAAGCGCTGTATTCTTCCAGATACCTGCTCCGGGAATATCCACGCCCGATTCTTCCGAGGGGCTTTCCACTGCCCATACATTAAAGTCGTTTTTCCGGTCGGCATAAGGCTTAGTTTGGAAAAGAAAATCGGTAAACCGCATGGCATCTTTTCTGAATTTATCCATTTCAGCTTGTGTATATCCTTCAGCAACAAATACCAGATCGACTTTCCGGGCGGGTTCGCCATTGTTCAGGATTTTGGTTACCGGATATGATGGCCGTTTTTCCCGGTTGATGAAAATATTTTTGGGATCTACCATAGTTTGAAACAAGGGTTCAAATTTTCCTGTTTCGTAATTTCGGGCAAGTATTTCAAGCCGAATATTCTTTTTGGGATAAGGTATGATAATCACCTGGTTATATGCCCGGCTGATGGTTTTTGCTTCGTCGGTGGTGCGCCATTCCTGGAAAAGCGAACAAAATCCATTACTGTAGATTAGTTTGTCCGATGCTTCATCATATACCCTATAACAATATTCGCCATAATCGGGATGGTCGGTAAGATGCTTCAGCGGTCCGCTCCACTGTGGCTCTTCGTGGAAACAGTCAACATATACAGCTTGTCGGCCGGCATTACCGGCTAAGTAGAAATCAAACCGTAAAGTTTTTGGTTCGAAATAATCATCGAAACGCAATTGTCCATGAATCAATGACAACTGGGACAGGATAAATACAGATATTAGAGTAATTCTTTTGGGAAAAAACATGTCGAAGGTGTTTGTCGGTTGGATATGCCTTACTTTATAAACGACAATACTTTGATATTTAAACACTTACTGATAAAAAATCAATGTTTTTACTTAAATACAGAGTATTGATTTAATGCATTTTGCGCCCGTCTTACAGAACGAGTAGGTTCATTTTCAATTATCAATTATCAATTATCAATTATCTATCAGTGTGCTTCCAGCCAATTTCGTCCCTGGCCAATTTCCACTGTTAACGGAATCGATAGGGGGTAGGCGCCTTCCATTTCACGGCGGACAATCTCCTTTACCTGTTCGAGTTCCGGTTTCAATACATCAAAAACCAATTCGTCATGGACTTGTAGAATCATTTTCGATTGCAGTCTGTTGTCGCGGAATGCATCATAGATGTGTATCATGGCCAGTTTGATGATATCGGCAGCCGAACCCTGCAGGGGTGCATTGATGGCGTTGCGTTCAGCCATACCCCGTACGACAGCATTAGCCGAACGAATATCGGGAAGATAACGCCGGCGTCCCATAAGTGTTTCCACATAACCATGTTCGCGGGCCTTTTCGATGGCGCTGTTCATATAATGGCGTACGCCGGGATATGCGTCAAAGTACCCTGAAATGAGTTCCTGAGCCTCAGCACGTGGAATGGAAAGTCTTTGCGACAGGCCGAAGACGGAGATACCATAAATAATACCGAAGTTAGCCGTTTTGGCCTTGCGCCGCATGTCGGAAGTCACTTCTGTTACCGGGATACCATATATTTTGGCTGCTGTGGCTGCGTGAATGTCTTCGTTTCTACGGAAAGCTTCAAGCATGTTCGAGTCGTCGCTCATATGCGCCATCAAACGCAGTTCGATTTGCGAATAATCAGCCGACAGCAGCAAGTGGTGATCATCACTGGGAATAAATGCCTTGCGTATTTCGCGGCCCCGGTCTTCACGTATAGGGATATTCTGAAGGTTTGGATCGGTGGAACTGAGTCGTCCCGTGGCGGTGATGGCCTGGTTGAACGAAGTGTGTATCTTGCCTGTACGCGGATTGATCAGTTTCGGAAGGGCTTCCACATAAGTGGATAACAATTTTTTTAACCCTCGGTATTCCAATATTTTGGGAATGATAGGATGACGGTCTGCCAATCCTGTCAACACTTCTTCATTGGTCGAGAATTGTTTTGTCTTGGTTTTTTTAGTCCGGTCGCCTTCGTTGATGTTCAGGCGGACAAACAGTACGTCGCCCAGCTGTTTCGGCGAAGCAATATTAAAACGGGTTCCGGCCAGTTGATAGATTTCTTCTTCAAGCGTATTGATATCACCGCTCAATGTTTTACCAAAAGCCGCCATAGCAAAGACGTCGACTTTTACGCCGGCTGCTTCCATTTCAGCCAACACACGCGCCAAAGGCATCTCGACAGTTTTTGACAAATTTTCCATGCCTGACTTTTGCAATTCTTCTTCGAGTTTTATTTGAAGTTGCAAGGCTATATCGGCATCTTCGGCGGCATAAGCAGTAATTTTGTCCGCCGGGACATCACGCATATTCAATTGTCCTTTGCCGGATTTACCGATCAAAGTTTCGATTTCGACAGGTGAATAATCCAGATATTTTTCGGACAAATAATTCAGGTTGTGCCGTTGTTCGGGCTGGATCAGGTAATGTGCCAGCATGGTGTCAAACAGGGTTCCGGCAGTATTGATACCATATTGTTTCAGTACCAGCATGTCGAATTTCAGGTTTTGTCCTATTTTTCGGATGGCCGGGTTTTCGAATAAACCCTTGAATTCATTTACTATTTGCTGTGCTTCGTCTTGCTGCGCAGGGATGGGCACATACCATGCTTCGTGGGGTTTTACAGCAAACGACATTCCCACCAGTTCACAGTTAAATGTTTCCAGACCGGTGGTTTCCGTATCGAAACAAAATTCCGGTTGCGATTGTAATGTTTGTACCAGTTGCTTGCGTTTTTCAGCGGTATCCGCAAGATGGTATTCGTGCGCCACCGTATCGATGTTCTGATACATCCGGGATTCGGCGTGAACAACTTCGACGGAAGGTATGGAATCGAAAAGACTTAATTGTTGCGGTGCTGCCGACGGGGTAGGAGAAGAACGCCCTTCCAGCCGGCTCAGGAACGTACGGAAATTGTATTCTTTGAATAATTCCTTGAGTTTGGCCATATCAGGTTGTTTCACCGCATAATCGTCTTCCGAAAAATGGCAGGAAACATCGGTACAGATTGTCACTAATTTTTTCGATAATAGCAGGTCATCTTTGTATTCAAGAATTTTTTCCTTGCTGGCGCCTTTTACCTTGTCGATATTTTCCAAGAGGTTTTCTACCGTATCAAATTCGGCGATCAGCTTGGTTGCACCTACCTCGCCGATGCCTCTCACACCCGGAACATTGTCGGACTTGTCGCCCATAATAGCCAGTATTTCGATAAATTGTTGGGGATATTTCACGCCATATATTTCGCATACTTTGGCAACATCAAGTGTTTCAGCTCCTTTTCCCGACCGTGCAGGCTTATACATATAAATGTGTTCGTCCACTATTTGTGCATAATCCTTGTCAGGTGTCATCATGTACACATCATAGCCAATGGAAGCCGCATGTTTGGCAATGGTTCCAATCACGTCGTCGGCCTCATAACCCGGACATTCGATGATGGGGATACGGTAGGCTTCAATCAGTTCCCTGATATGCGGCACCGACTTACGGATTTCTTCAGGCGTCTCTTCGCGTTGCGCTTTATAAGGCGGATACATCTCATGCCTGAAGGTCGGTGTGGGCGGATCGAAAGCTATGGCTATATGTGTTGGTTTTTCCTTGGCTAGTACTTCCTCCAGGGTATTGATAAACCCGAAAATAGTGGAAGTATTGAACCCGGACGAGTTGAACATCGGGTTACGTATCAATGCGTAATACGAACGATAGATCAGAGCGTAGGCATCTAACAGGAATAATTTTTTATCGGCCATGATGATGTTTTTTGATGGAATACAAAAGTAGTTAAAAAAGGATTATGGTTCGATGTCTGTTCACCGGTTCCGTATTTTAAGTAATTGAGAACTTAACAAAGCGATCTCATGAGCGAAGCGAGTAACCGAGTAACAAAGCCAACTTAGCGTCAGCGTTTTCACGAATGATAGCGAGTAATCGATCCTGTCCGCCTGAATGACAAGGCGGGCAGGCCATTCAGGCGGGCTCACCGGAAGTAATTACACATTAATTTCGTTAAGCTCGCGAATTCGGTTCAGCTGAACGTGAGACCTCCACTGACAGGGTCTATCAGCGGGCGTAGTCATGCCCACCTGCCCGACTACGCCTGCTCACGACCAAGTTTTGTATATCAATAGAATAAGGTATAATAATCGCTCGAAATAAAATCCGGTTACCTGTTGTTTTTGTCCCGGAATTTTATTAGAATTGCACAAGTAAAAACAGTGCTTATGATACGATTGATAAACTATAGATGCCGCGCTGATAAAAAATCACTTCATGTGTCACTGCAACATTGATGATAACAGAATGCGTACATTTTCGGACATTATGACAGATAATGACCAAAAATACACACAATATTTGACCATTAATAAATTTATAGTCGAAAATGTCGACATTCTTTGATCATAAATAAACTAATAAACGCGCACAAAATAAAGTTCCCATCTTAAGTATTTCCTTAACTTTGTTCGGTTTATCAAAAAGGATATTCATGAAGAGATTTTATTCGTCGGAGATTGAAGATCAAATGCGCCATTTTTTTGAAAGTTTACCTG
>JAVBNI010000272.1:0-13964 GCA_031551645.1 Bacteroidales bacterium
ACGGAAATAAGGTAATCCCAACATGATCTTTCATCAGGGAAACACGATAAGAATTCTTGAAAATCTTTAGGGTACAGTTCTGTATTTGCCATATGCAAAAATACAATATTTTAACTTGCTTATTGTGGATAAGCAGTTTGAATTAAATGGAATAAAAATAATGTCATAAACTTCCGGTAAATCTAAAGATCTTATGTCAGATTTAATAAACCTTACAGGAGCTTTCAATTCATTTGCTTTTTCTTTGGCTTGTTTCAACATCGATGTGTTATTGTCAACGCCAGTAATATTATACCCTTCTTGAGCAAGAGGGATAGTGAGTCTGCCTGTACCACAACATAATTCAAGAATGTTACCATTCTTCCTTTTTTTGAGCCAACGTGAATAAAATGGCAAATCATCTATTTCTGTATTCATGCCATCATAAATGTTACCATCGTAAATTAATTTTCCTACTTTATATTTTCTTTCCATTTTATTGATGTTTAAGTACTTGTGAATGAATAATTGATGTTTTTTGTTTGATGCATAGTATTGATTTAATGCACTTCGCGCTCACCTGACAGAATGGGCAAGCACATTGTCAATTGGCTTTGTTACTCGCATCCGCTCGTGAGATCGGCTACGCCTAAGTTCACCGAGCTAAAGGTTCTCTATTCTCCATTTTCAATTACCTAAAAGACCTCTAACAAATCCATGGGAGATTCAATCACCCGACGGGCGCCACTTTCGATCAATTCTTCCTTCGGGCGAAATCCCCATCCCGCCCCGACAGGGAAAAAACCAGCAGCTATGGCGGTTTTCATATCCACATCACTGTCCCCAAGATAACAGATATTTGCTGGCATAACGCCCATCTGTCCCGAAACAAACAATGCCGACGCGGGGTCGGGTTTACGGGGAAAACGATCGTTAGCACCCATTACCATCTCGAAATTCCAATTTTTAAGCAAGACATTGCAGATTTTTTGCGTAATCGGATCGGCTTTATTGGATAAAACAGCCATTTTGATGTTATGCGATGTCAACATATCCAATAGTTGGGGAATACCATCATACAGACGTGTCTTGTTGATATAATTCAGATTATAGTCCGCTACCATGCGGTCGTGGCAAAGGGTAATGATGCTGTCGGTACGCGCACTTTTGGGCAGGCATTGTGTGACTAAATTTCTGAGACCATTCCCCACATAAAAGCGATAAGCGTCATATTCATGTACCGGAAAGCCTTCAGCGGAGAGTATGCGATTCATGGTGTCGGCAATGTCTTCGAGTGTGTCGGCCAGTGTTCCGTCTAGGTCAAAAATTACAGCGTGATAGTTCATGATTCTATTTTTTGCAAAGGTACAAATCATTGCCTTCAGCAAGGCATTTGGGTTTCTATGATTTTATAATTTCTTAATATCTTCCGATTGGTACTATTGAGCTTAAAGACTTTATAATCTACATTACCCTAAAAACCAGCATTTAATATTTTTTGTATTTTTTACTGTAACAAATCCACAACTTGTGCGTCTACTTTACAAAGACAAGGAATTAATTTTTTTTGCAAGAATGCAACTTTTTCGAATTGTCCAACCGTCTTATATATAGTCAGCAAATTTCACATTTTGCATAACTATAAGTAATCAAGAATTTTAAATAAAAATATGTGCGGATCGATAAAATAATTATAAAAATAGTACCATGTATTACATGGTACTGAAAATAATTTATATCTTTGCACCGCAATAATCAAAATAGAAATCAATCTAAAATCAAATATACAGCAATGAAGAAGTTTTTTTGTATCGTTATAGCCGCATGCTTCGTTATCCAGTTGTCTGCCCAGACCATTATCAAGGGAAGGGTACTTGAAGCCAACGGACAGCCGTTGGAATACGCCACCGTCGCCTTATACAGCGCCGGCGATTCGGCTTTGCAACAAGGCACTACCTCCGGTACCAACGGACAATTCGTGCTTGAAAAAGTGAATAATGGGAAATATTATCTCACTGTTTCGATGATTGGTTTCGGGAAAGCAAACACCAATATCAATATAAATCATTCTCAAACCTACACTCTGCCCGATATTACCCTTAGCGAAAATACCCAACAGTTGCAGGAAGTAACAGTGACAGCCACTCGCCAGTTCGTGGAACAGCAGGCGGAC
This sequence comes from Bacteroidales bacterium, assembly GCA_031551645.1. Lineage (GTDB taxonomy): Bacteria > Bacteroidota > Bacteroidia > Bacteroidales > UBA4181 > JAIRLS01. Next base: position 2,153 of record JAVBNI010000272.1, read on the forward strand.
AAGATGGTGATCAACCCGGAGGCAAGCATTACCACTGCTTCTGAGGATGTCTTGGAAGTGTTACGCAAGTCACCTGGTATTGTTGTTGATAAGGACGATAATATTACCCTGAAAAGCAAATCGGTAAAGGTGATGATCGACGGACGTCCTACTTATATGTCGGGAGAACAATTGGCAGCAATGCTTCGCACCATGCAGGCTACTTCTATTGACCGCATTGAGATTATTGAAAACCCGTCGTCACGTTATGACGCTGAAGGCGATGGTGGTATCATCAATATCCGCACTAAACGCGGAATGATGCGCGGCTATAATGGAAGCCTGACACTTGGTGCCTCTGCCAGCGACCGGTTTTCGGATAATTATGGTCTCGACCTGAATTACCGTACGGAAAAATGGAATGTTTATGGCAATTACTATGGCGGACAACGTCGTGGATGGAGTGATGTAGACCTTATGCGTTGGTTCATGCAGTCGGACAGTTCATCGTTCAAACAGTACAGTTATGAGGAGTGGAACTCGAACTATAATAATGCCAAGCTGGGTGTCGATTATTACATCACGCCCAAGCAGGTGGTGGGTTTCATGGGACGTGGCAATTTTGGCACCAGCGATTGGAATAGTACCAGTGATGCCCGTATAGCTGATGTGGATGACCAGGACATACAAAAGATGCATACCGACAACGGCGGAGATAATAGATGGTATAACCTGTTGCTGAATCTGAATTACAAGTGGACGATCGATTCACTGGGGCAGGAGTTAACCGTCGATGCGGATATAGCAAAATATTATTCGAAAAATCTTTCGGACATGGCAACGAGTTATATTCCACCGCAAACGCCACTCATTTTCCATAAAGACCAGCGCGGAACATCCGATTTCTATTCATTTAAAGTGGATTATGTGAAACCTCTGAACGACAAGACAAAAATGGAAATGGGTATTAAGGCAAGTTGGGCGACCATTGACAGCGACTTGGATTACAAGCAACAGGATGAGACCGGTACATGGAGTGATCCTAATCGTATGAGTAATCATTTCATATACAATGAGAATATTAATGCGGCATATGTGAGCGGTCAGCACAAATTCAACGATAAAACCAGTGTGCAACTAGGCCTGCGTGGCGAACAAACTATTTCCAACGGGAACAATACGACTAGTGAACAACGTAACGAACGAGATTATTTCAATCTGTTCTCCAGCTTTTTTGCACAACAAAAGTTTAACGATAACCACCAGTTGGGACTGTCATACAGTTATCGTATCGGTCGCCCACCTTACTGGTTGCTGAATCCTTTTGTCTGGATGCTCGATCCTTTTACTTACAATAAAGGGAATCCATTCCTCGATCCCCAGTTTACCCATTCGGCTAAGCTATCGTACACTTTCAAAAACAAATATATTTTCTCAATCGATTACAGTTATACAAAGGATGCATGGCTACAAGTATTTGATCAGGATGATGCCACACGCACCACGATTATTGGTTGGGAAAACCTTAATAACTATCATAATGCCAGCGTCACTGCCGTGTTGCCCTTCGAAATTACCAAATGGTGGAAAACCAATACCAATCTGACCGGGTATTATGGGCAATACAAGTCTCCTTATCAAGGTGGAGAAATCGACCAGTCGCAATTCACATTCCAGGGGAATTCTACCTTTACTTTTACTTTGCCCAAGGATTTTGCTATCGAATTGAGTGGACGTTATATGAGCAAAAGCGTCTATGGTATGGCTTACATGAATGCGCGCGGTTCGGTGGATGTTGGTGTCCAAAAGCAACTTTTCGAGAAAAAAGCCACCTTGAAATTAGGAGTTAGTGATATTTTCAATACACAAGACAATTCCTATACCGCACAATACGAAAATGTTAATTTGATCGGTAAGCAGCACTATGACAGTCGTCGTGTGAGCCTTACCTTCACATGGCGCTTTGGCCGTACTGATATCAAAGCGGCCCGTCAGCGCAAGACAGGACTTGAAGAGGAAACCAGCAGGGCGGGGAATTAATTGAGAATTGAAAATTGAGAATTGAAAGTTGCCTTCGGCTTCTCTCTTCGGACGAGCAAAGTGCATAAAAGCAATAAAAGACTTTATAAAAATATCGATTATTTATTCGAGAGTATTTAGATAGTAAAAGCTTATCATTTTTTTGGATTCTATATTTTTTCACATTTTTTAGGTTGACGTAGGAGAGAGGCTGTCCAAAAACTCGGGGCAGCCTCTTGATTTTTACAATAACTGCTAAAAACTACATTGTTCTTAACACAATTATTTTGCTTCCGCCAATTCCTTGATAGTTTGTAATGGACTTGCAGAGCGGAAAATAAAACTTCCAACCACAAAGACGTCAGCTCCGGCTTTAGTCAACTTAGCTATATTTTTTAAATCGATGCCGCCGTCGACCTGTATAACTGCTTTTGATCCTGTCTTTTCGATCAATTCCCGCAAACGGGCCACTTTGCTGTATGTGTTTTCGATAAAGGCTTGTCCCCCAAAACCCGGATTAACCGACATGAGTAAAACTAAATCGGTGTCAACAATAATGTCTTCCAACAGGCTAACAGGCGAATGAGGATTAAGCGTCACTCCGGCTTTCATCCCTTCCTGTTTGATGCTTTGTATGGTACGATGCAAGTGGGGGCATGCTTCGTAATGGACGTTCAACCAATCGGCGCCTGAATTCTTGAAATCTTTAATATAACGATCGGGCGAAGCAATCATCAGGTGTACATCCAAAGGTTTGGTCGCTTTTTGTTTTACAGCCTGTATCACAGGAAGACCAAAAGATATATTGGGTACGAATACGCCATCCATAATATCCAAGTGAAACCATTCAGCATCACTTTGGTTGATCATTTCAATTTCTTCGTTTAACTTGCCGAAATCACAATTAAGGATGGATACTGCTATTTTATTCATTTAAAAATAAGGTTATTTTATTCAAAATGTGGATTAAATACAATCAGGTGCAACTATTATTTCCATTTTCTGCTTTGTAGCCTTAAGCGAGTAAAAAGCAAGAAAAAACACATGACCCCGAAAAAATATATCAAATCGCGAAGATCCACAACTCCACGACTGATGGATGCATAATGCTCCTTGATGCCCAGGTAGCTAATAAAGTCCTGTATGCCTGGAGATGAAATCAATCCGGCCAATGCATCAAAACCTTCAAAAAAGACAAATGCTATCACTGCTGCCGAAATAAATGCCACTACCTGGTTGTCGGTGAGCGATGAAGTGAATGTTCCTATTGCCGCATATACCGCTCCCAACAGTAATAATCCTATCATGGCGCCATAGGTAGCTCCGGTATCAAGATTACCCGGAGGATTTCCCAGTTGCCATACCGATATGACATAAACGATACAAGGTAACAAGGCAATCAGCGCTAATAACACTGAGGCCAGAAATTTGGCTACAACTATCTGCATCTCGCTGATAGGTTTCGTAAGCAATAATTCAATGGTTCCGGTTTTGATTTCTTCGGAAAACGAGCGCATGGTGATTGCAGGCAACAAAAACAGGAATATCCAGGGCGCGATATAAAATAAGCTATCCAACGCGGCATACCCACTTTCGGGTATATTCAACACTCCCGGAAGTACCCACAAACATAATCCTGTAACTGCCAGGAAAACGACAATCACTAAATACCCGGTTAATGACGAGAAAAAGCCCTGAATTTCTTTTTTTAATAAAAATCGCATATCTTCTTATTTGGCAGTTGACAGCTTTCCCACTGTCGCCATGCAGACAACAAACCGCAAATATACAAATTTATGGTTTATTCTGATTGTGTTTGTTGATGCCTCTTTTTATACATTGTTAACGTATAGAAAGTTTGTAGCGTGAGCCGTATTCAAAAATCCCAATCATTTTCTTTATCTTTGCACTCGATTTTAACACACGTGTTGTTGATAACCACGTATAAAAAACAATGTAATGAATCGTTCCGTTTCTCTTTCTTTCATGTTGTTGGGCATCCTTTTCAGTGTATGCCTCATTCTTTCCAATCTGCTGGCAACTAAAGCGATTACCATTTTCGGATTTTCAGCTACCGCCGGGTTGATCATTTTTCCCATTTCGTATATCATCAATGATGCCATCGTCGAAGTATGGGGTTACCGCAAGGCCCGCCTGATCATCTGGATAGCCTTTGCGATGAATTTTATGGCGATTGTATTCATGCAATTGTCTGTCAAGATAACTCCTGCCCAATATTGGGACGGACAGGAAGCCTACGCACGTGCATTTAGCCAGGCCCCGCGTGTGGCTTGCGCCAGCCTTTTCGCTTTTCTTTTCGGCTCATTCATCAATGCATATGTAATGAGTCGTATGAAAGTTCGTACACATGGAAAAGGTTTTGGAATTCGGGCTATTGTATCCACGTTGTTTGGTGAATCGGCCGATTCACTCTTGTTTTTCACCATCGCCTTTGCGGAAATTTTTGCATGGAAAGACATTTTCATTATGATCGTAGTGGAAACTTTTCTGAAATCAGCCTACGAAGTGGTGATCCTTCCTGTGACAACGGCAGTGGTGCGCTATATTAAACGCACGGAACAAACCGATGTTTATGACAAGGGTATATCATATAATGTATTGAAAATAGGAGAAGTATCTTAATGTTTTTTGATTTTATCAACCAAAAAAGTAAAAATCGAAAATGGATAACAAGGCTGCATTGATTTTATTCTCCGGTGGGCAGGATTCCACCACCTGCCTGTTCTGGGCGCTGAAACATTTTGCCCGTGTGGAAACCGTTTGTTTCCGTTACGGCCAGCGTCACGAATCGGAAATTGAAGCTGCACGAGCAATAGCTGCAAAAGCCAGTGTTCCGTTTGATACCATAGATGCTTCGTTGATTTCCGGTTTGAGCAGCAATTCGCTCACCGACACATCTGTAAAGATGGACAAGGAACAGGTAAGCGAAGCGCCACCTAACACGTTTGTTCCCGGGCGTAACTTGTTATTCATCAGCATGGCAGCGGTAATAGCCCGCGAACGGAATATTGCCAACATCATCACCGGAGTATCACAAGCCGATTACAGCGGCTATCCCGATTGCCGCGACACGTTTATCCGGTCGCTTAATGTAACTCTGAATCTGGCGATGGATGAACAATTCGTGATTCACACTCCTCTGATGTGGCTTGACAAAACTGCCGTGTGGCAATTAGCCGATGAGTTGGGCGTATTCGAGTTGGTAAAGACTCAAACTGTCACTTGTTACAACGGCATTCCTGGTAACGGTTGCGGCGAATGCCCTTCTTGTAAACTCCGGCGCCGCGGACTGGAACAGTATGAATTGAATATTGGATATTATTCGCTATCGCTCATGAGAACGCTTTGCTAAGTTGATGATCGAATATTGCGGAGCTATGGTAGTCATTGATTAAACGCAGTCTTTATGAAAAAATACCATTTGGCATAATTGTTCCCGTAGAAGTATTCAAATGAAAAGCCACCCCAACTAGTTTAAAAATAAACGGTTGGGGTGATTTTTATTTACAGAAAGCCCCCACATTGTATTACTGGCCCGCAGTTGTTGCCACCGTCGCTTTAGCTGTATAGGTTTTGGTGGTGGTTCCGTCTTCGGCAGTTACCGTATACTTCACCCCTTCGGTTGTGAAGAAGTTTTGCGCGACTCCCGATTTCGGGTCAACGTTTGCTTTATCGGAGGTGACAATGGTTGGTGTCAAGTCCCCTTGGGGTGTACCTTTGGGATATTGAAAGCTGATGTTTGTACCCGATACTTGCCATGTGTCATTACCTACTTTAAATGATGTAATATCACAAGCTTTACTTTTTGACGGTTCCGGGGCGGGATCGTCATCGCCTCCCCCGCAGGCTGCAAAACCGGTAACTACTGCAAACAGAACGCTGAGTAATAAAACTTTAGTTTTCATGAGATTTATGGGTATTAAATTGATAATTTTCAGCAACATTTGCTTTTGTAACAGTGGATGAATAGACAGGCGGGCGAATTTGTCTGTTTATTTGTCCCGCCTGTCATCCATCTACTACTCATCACTATTTTCTAACTATCTTTATTACGCTTTGCTGTTTTCCATTGTCGATCACCAACAAATAAACTCCGGCAGGATAACTGCTGATGTCCATCTGTCCAACTTGGTCGTTAATAACCTGACGCAGCAAAATTCTGCCTGAAATATTGGTCATGGTTACCCGGTATGTGCCGGGAGCATCAAAACTCAAGGTAAGCGGGCCGTCAGTCGGATTAGGATAGAGTGTGGCCAAAGGTTTTTCAGCAATCTTGATACCGGTAACAGCTTCGGGAGTTACCGTATGATTGGCGCTGTTGACTTTGAAATTGATCCCGCTGGTTTTCCCGCCTTCCGGCAAAGTAATATCTGCCGATGGCTCGGACTCATAGCCTGTTATATTGACCATTACCTTGTAGGTACCCGCCGGAAGGTTTTCGAATTTGTAACGGCCTTCGGCATCTGCCACAGTGATAGCAACCAAAGCATAATTTTCCGGTAGGGTTGATTTAATGGTCGACTCGTCACGATATAGATAAATCGTTGTCCCAGTCGGGATATTGGTTATTGTTCCTTCAATCACCGCTGTCCCTGTTTCTAATGCTGCTTCGGTGACTTTCACCGTACAGGTGTCTTTCCTGCCTCCATCTACAGTAGTGGCGATAACCAAAACCATTCCTGCTTCAACTCCGGTAACCATACCTGTGGCATCGACAGTCGCAATCGCAATATTGGTGCTGCGCCATTCCACAGCTTTATTATCAGCATCATCCGGAAGAACCGTCGCAATCAATGTCTGACTTTCGTCAATCACCAATGTCAATACCTCTTTGTCAAGTGTAACACCCGTTACTGCAGCCGACGTAGCCTTGACCGTTACCCTGCAGACAGTAGAGATATCCGGATTATCTACCGACGTGGCAGTGATATCTGCTGTTCCTATTTTCACCCCGGTAACTTTTCCGGAAGCGTCGACAGTAGCCACAGATGCGTCGCTGGTAGTCCATCGTATAGCCTGATTGACCGCAGCGCCTTCGGGGATAATTGTGGCTTCCAACATTTCGAACTCTCCAACCTTGATGGTAACGGCATCCTTCAGATTAATGCCTGTAACAGGTTCGATGGCCATGATATTGACAAAATCACCCCATTGATCGGCAGCCCGGTAAGCGGATATCGAACTTGCAGGCACATATAAGGTACATTTGGATTGATCTGTGTATTCGAATACGTTTTCATCCAAACTTATAGGCACTTCGCTGTAGACATACATGGAAGTTAAACTGGTACATTCGCTAAATGCCGAATATCCGATGGTTTTTACCGATGAAGGAATCTGTATGGAAACCAGCCCCTCGCAACCGCTGAAAGCGAAATTCTCGATATCCGTCACCGATCCGGGGATATCTATAGAAACTAAATTTCTGCAAACGCCAAACGCACTGTTAATAATGGTTGTTACCGATTGCGGAATGGTATAACTTACCTCGGGATTTCCGACAGGATAAGCAATGATTTCGGTTTGATCTTTACTGAACAGAACGCCATCTATACTTGAGTAATTGATATTTTCCCCGTCCACATTGATGGCAGTCAATGCATGACCCACTCCGAACGATTCGTAGCCTATGCTTGTTACTGTTGCCGGGACAGTTACCGAACCCAGTTGCTTGTTATTGGCAAAAGCAAAATCGCCGATATTCGTCACCGATGCCGGAATAACATAATTATTCCCCGGTTTGTCTACAGGATATGTAATCAATGTTTTCCCATCCTTGCTGAAAACGATACCATCTATGCTGGTATAATAGGGACTTGCAGCATCTACATGGATGGCGGTTAATTTGTTACAATCAATAAAACACGGGCTTGCAATAGTTGTTACCGATGCCGGGATGGTCACGGAGATTAAACTATTGTATTGATAGAAATGACTTATCAGTCTGTTATTTTCTATGTTAGCTCCGCTCATGTCTAATACCTGCAAACTGGTCAGATTGGATCTCATATAGGTAAAATCGGCATATTTCAACTCGTTGCCAATGACCTTCAAACGGATAATCCCTGCCGGATCCGTTATTCCTTTGGCTTCTATTGCCGCTTGCAGGGTTGTTCCGGTCACATCGACCGTCAACATACCATCAGCATCCAGTTCTACGATATTTGTAAAATCACCCCATTGTTCAGCAGCCCGATAAGCGGATACCGAACCTGAAGGCACATATAAGGTACATTTGGATTGGTCTGTATATTCGAATACAACTTCATTCAAACTTATAGGCACTTCACTGTAGACATACATGGAAGCTAAACTGGTACATACGCTAAATGCCGAATAACCGATGGTTTTTACCGATGAAGGAATCTGTATGGAAACCAGCTTATCACAACTGCTGAAAGCGAAATTCTCGATATCCGTCACCGATTCGGGGATATCTATGGAGACTAAATTTCTGCAAGCGTTAAACGCATCATTAATAATAGTTGTTACCGATTGCGGAATGGCGTAACTTTCCTCGGGTTTCCCGGCAGGGTAAGCAATGATTTCGGTTTGATCTTTACTGAATAAAACGCCATCTATGCTCGAATAGTTGGTGTTTTCCGCGGCCACATTGATGGCAGTCAGTGCACGGCCCCATACGAACGACTCGTCGCCTATGCTTGTCACTGTTGCCGGGACAGTTACCGAAACCAGTTGCTTGTTGTTGGCAAGGGCAAAATCGCCGATATTCGTCACTGACGCCGGAATGACATAATTAATCCCCGGTTTGTCTACAGGATATTCAACCAATGTTTTCCCGTCCTTGCTGAAAACAATACCATCTATGCTGGTATAGTAGGGACTTGCAGCATCTACATGTATGACGGTTAATTTGTTGCAATAGATAAAACACAGGCTCCCAAGATCCATCACCGATGCCGGGACGATCACAGAGATTAAACTATTGAATTGATATAAACGACCCGCAAGCCTGTTATTCTCTATTTTAGCTCCGCTCATATCCAGTATTTGCAAGCTTATCAGATTGGATTTCATATAGGCAAAATCAGCAGGTTTCAGCTCGTTACCAATGACTTTTAAATGGGTAATCCCTGCCGGATTTGTTATCCCTTTGGCCGTTATTGCCGCCTGTAAGGTAGTTCCGGTAACATCGACCGTCAACATACCGTCAGCATCAAGTTCTACGATATTTGTAAAATCACCCCATTGTTCAGCAGCACGGTAGGCAGCCACTGAACCTGCAGGGACAAATAAGCTGCAATTGGCTTTATCGACGTTAAGAAATATCTCCGATCCATCTAATGTCGCCGGCTGAGGGTTATACAGATATATAGCCGATAAGCTGCTACAGTTTCTGAAAGCACACGCATTAATGGTTGTTACGGTTTTGGGAATACGTACAGAAATCAACTTGTTACAATAATCAAAGAAAAATGATGAAAGATCCGTTACAGTAGCAAGAACGTCTACAGAAGTTAAATTACGACAATAATAGAAAGGTGCCGATTCAATGTTTGTCACAGTTTGGGGGATCGTCATGGAGGTTAAGCTATAACAATTTGAAAAAGCCGAACGTCCAATACTTTTTACTCCCTCGGAAATATTCAGCGAAGTCAGGTAAGTACATGAAGAGAATGCCTCATCTCCAATACTTGTAACAGTTCCGGGAATATTCATGACGGTTAACCCGGAGCAACTTAGGAAGGCATAATTTCCTATTTTCGAAACAAAATCAGGAATCACATAAGTATTTCCTGGTTTCCCGGGAGGATATGCGACTATTTCTGTTTGGTCCTTACTAAACAAAATACCATCTATGCTTGAATAAACATTGTTCTCTCCGGCAACACTGATAGTCGTCAGATTGCGACATCCGGAAAAGATGTTATTTCCAATACTTGTTATTGAAGCGGGAAAACTAATAACAGTTAAGTTGTAACAGCTGGCAAAAGCCGTAGTCCCGATGTTTTTCACTGATGCAGGGATCGTATAAGAATTGTCTGTTTTGCCAGGGGGATACTGAATTAAGTCCGTCTTATCCAAATTAAACAAAACGCCGTCACTGCTGCTGTAATTCTTATTTTCGTCGGATACAAGTATTTTTCTTAGACTTGTACAGTCGCGGAAAATACCCGTTCCGATGCTTGTCACAGCTGCAGGAATGGTGATGTCTGCTAAATTATTACATAAATAAAAAGCATAATCGCCAATTTCTGTTACCGATGCGGGAATTGTCACGGAAGATAGTGATTGACACGAACCAAAAGCCCAGCTTCCAATTTTTGTTACCGTTGTGGGAATGACTACAGAAGATAGTGATTGAAACGGATAAAAAGCTCTATCCGGGATACTGTTTCCTTCAACCGTAGCATTGCCCATATCCAATATTTGTAAGAAAGGCAGATTGTTTCTTATGAATGAAAAGTCATTGGCATCCAATTCCCCACTGACAATTTTCAGGTTGGTAATTCCTGCCAGGTTTTTGCCTGACAATGCATCACTCAGGGAAGTGGTAATCGTCACATTATTTTCTTCCTGTTGGCTCAGTGTCCAATCGTAATAACCGCCATCATCATAGCCATTATCCTTAACCGTCCACCTGATGTAATAAGTTCCTGCATTGGCAATTTGAATTGTTGCAGTACTTAAAAGTCCACAGCCATTATCATTGGCTACAACCAAGTTGCCGTTGCATGCATCGTATATTTCCAGTTTTGTATCCCGTTGTGTTGTTGCACCACAATTGGTGATGGTGTACAAACCGGGTTGGGCAGGGAATTTGTACCATTGTTCGGAGGTGGCTGCTAAATGCACCGCTGTATATGTTCCCCCTGTACTACTAATTGCCGTAGCCTGGCTGCAACTGGCGCCTCCTGCAATAAGATCGGATAGCCGCTCAAAACTCCAATTAATGTTACCTGTTCCCGTTTCCCAAAATTTCCACCGGATATAATAAGTTCCGGCTGTGGGAGTCTGGAATACAACCTCGCTCCGAGCTCCGCAATTGTCCTGTCCGAAAACAAGATAATTGCTACTGCAATTATCGTAAATATAAACTTCCGTATCGCCTGCGTCTCCGCAATTGGATGCTTTGTACCATGCTCCGGCAACAGCTTGGAATTGGTACCATTGTTCAACGCCGGATGATGGACACATTGCCCTATAGCTTTGTCCCGGCGTAATAATCACAGCCGAGCTGCAATTTGCGCCGCCTTGCGCATTGATTTTGCTTGTCCAAAGCAGCCCTGCGCATAAAATGAATAGAAATAACTTTTTCATGGTGATGATATTTAGAGTTAAATAAACAGTTGTCAGAATTTATCGTAATAGATTTATTTTAAAAATATTTACTGTGATATCCCGGCGCTTATCTGATTCTTTGGGATTCTACGTAGTTTTGCCAGCCAATAGCACGGTCACTTTTTGTTAACCCGATGCTCTTCAATATCAGATATCAGTTCCTTTTCATCTCCGGGATTCCACGTCTTTTGCTAAATATTCACGGCATAGTAATAATTTTTGAATAACAACAGAGAACCTCGGACAATCCTTGACATTGTCCTATATAAACTACAAATATAGTGATGTGTTTTGGATAAAAAAATACGGTTTTCCGTAGTTAATGTTATTTTTTTGACAAAAGTGTAAAATTAGGAACGCGAACAAAATAATTTTCCCAATTCAAGCAGATATTCGATAATTCAGTTCAGGTATCTTAGGATGTGGGCTTATGTTTTGATAATCAATTTCTTTCTTGTCAATTTTTTGCCCTGTTTGATAATATTTCAAA
>JAVBNI010000165.1:0-19816 GCA_031551645.1 Bacteroidales bacterium
TGAATCGTTTAAAAGAACTCGGTATGGATACCGGGTATTTGGAAGATAAAATACAAGAAGGTCGATTTTTTACTGAGTCCAAACAAACTCGCACATGAAATTGACCGCGTTCGCATAAAGCGGGCACAAAGTTTAAGCACCAACCGTTGTTACCATGTCTGTTAGTTCAGGCGGGAGTACGAAGATGAAAATTTATCCTCTTAAACTTATTTTTTTTTATTTTATATTATTTTATTGATAATTAAATAGTTGTTAATTTTCATACAGATGAAAATATGGTTGTTGAGGTGCTGTTTTCCCTGTTTTATATTTTTAATGCGCTTCTCGCATATTACAATCTTTTTGTTAAAGATAACAAGGATGCGGCTTTCTTACATGTTATGTTTCTAATGTTTCGTTAGATAATGATACGGATTGATATAAAAAAGCGTTCGTTAATTGCAGGAGTATTGATATGCTGTATTCTGTGCAGCGTTACAATTTATGTTTCATCTCACAGGTTTGTGAATGAGGAAATAACCCCGAAATGGTTGGGGATGATGTTGTCTATCGGAATCATGGGGTTGATGTGGAGTATGTTTTGTCGTAAAATCTATCTTCCTGCCAGGCCGATAGATGCCATTCTGATCATTTGCTTATTTCTTGTTTTTGTCAGCGAGTGGGTAACTTCAGGGGCTTTGTTGATATATCCGGTCGTTCTGCTATTGCTGTATTTCCTGGTACAACGGGTATTGTCCATTTGTTCTCTTCAGTATTTGTTCGGAACAGTCGTCATTTTTGCGGTGGTTCTTTCGCTGCACGGCATCCTTCAATATGCCGGGCTAACATCTTCCGGTAGCAATAATTTTGCCGTTATCGGTAGTTTCGATAATCCGGCAGGTTTTGCGGCTGCATTAGCTTGCGCATTACCGTTATGCTTCCTTTTCTTTAATGATCAATCCAAATATTTAAGGTATGCCGCAATTACAGCAACCGTTATCATAGCGATTGCCGTTTTCCTGTCGGGTTCGCGTGCGGGAATATTGGCAATTGTGGCAGCAACGGCAGTTTGGTTGCTTGTAAAATCAAAAATAGGCAACTTAGCGAAACGATCTCATGAGCGATCAGCGAACCGAGCTTGCGAGCCCAACGAAGTTAATCATCAAAAATTAAAAATTGTATTGGCTGTTTTCCTGGTTGTTTTGCCAGTGGTTTTATACTTTGCCAAAAAGGATTCTGCCGATGGCCGATTGTTTATTTGGCGGTGTGCCTTGGACATGGTTGCCGATCAACCTGTTTTGGGACATGGCAAAGGGGCATTCCAAGCAAAATACATGCTCTACCAGGCAGATTATATTAACGCACACCCCGATAGTCGGTATGCACAATTGGCTGACAATGTGCTACACCCATTTAATGAATATCTATTGGTATTATGCGAATACGGTATTGTTGGTTTGAGCGTGATAACGTTATTAGGATTTTTGCTTTTCGGCATATACCGAAAAAACTGCAGTGACGAAAAATTACCGGCCCTGTTGAGCCTGTTGTCATTAGCAATATTTTCATTCTTTTCGTATCCGTTCAAGTATCCTTTTACATGGGTGATGCTGCTTCTGAATATAGCAGTTATTTGCTATAACCCCGGCGTTAGCAAATATTCCATCTTCTTTGCCCAAAGACGAAGCCTGTTTTTCAGAAATATACCACGAATGCTTGTATTTTTGCTATCCGCAGGATTGTTTGCATATTCCGCGATGCTGACACGATCTGAAATCAAATGGAAACGGATCGCGCACCAATCATTGGCAGGGCGAACTACGGAAGTATTGCCCCAATACGATAAGCTCTACCGCCTGTTTGGTAAAGATGGACTTTTCCTCTACAACCATGCTGCCGAGTTGCATGTGGCAAAAGAATATGAAAGAAGCATTGCTGTTTTTGAACGTTGTACGCGTTATTACAACGATATGGATGTGCAAATGCTGCTGGCGGACAATTATAAAGCACTTGGAAAATATGCAGAGGCGGAAGAGCATTTAAAACTGGCCGCCTCTATGTGCCCGGTACGGTTTATGCCGCTATACGAACTGGCTAAACTGTACAATACCACCGGCCGTAGGGATGAAGCACTGATATTGGCGAAGGAAATCATGGATAAAGACATTAAAGTGCCTTCACCCACCATTAATGTCATTAAAAACGAGATGCGGCAGTTGATAGGGGCGCCGCAAACGACAAAGGATACAACAAACAGAAATCGAACGAATCATAAACTCAATAACGATCAATCATGGCAGGGTGAAACGCCTGAGGTACAGCCTCACGGCGCAGCTCTGCCTCCGTAGGTTCAGTATGGTATTGTTGTTGTACGGTTTCTGTCCGTACAAAAAGAAAACAGATAGAATATAAACAGTTAAATCAAAAAGCTTTTCTCAATTTTCATAAATGAAAAAAGTTATCATATATGCTTGCATAGGTCTTGTGGTTGTAGTTTTGGGTATTGGAATAGTCTGGCTGAAGAAAACCCAAAATGTTGATAAGAAAGAAACTCTTGCAGCATTGGATTCTTCTGACATCAAAGACATGCCTGTTCTGAAATTTGCCGAAAATAAATATGATTTTGGTACCATCAGAAAAGAAGATACCCCAGTCAATATTGCTTTCGAATACCAGAATGAAGGCGAGGCTCCTCTTATTATCCAAAAGGTGGATGTATCATGCGGATGCTTGTCTGCCGAATATTCCAAACAACCGACAAAACCAAACGAAAAGGGACGCATTAAAGTTAAAATCGATATACAAGATGCTACAGATAGCTTTAATAAAACCCTTTTTGTGAAAAGTAATGCGACCGAAGATGTGATTCTCTTACGTATTATTGGCCAAATAAAATAAGTTATTATAATTTAAATGAACTACCCCGCAGCAAGCTGTCGGGGTATCAAATAAGGAATATTTTTATTTACTCGCTGCAAGCAGCGGGGAATTAAACCCTAAGAGATTAAATAATATTTTAAAAATCAAAAAAATGAAAAAGTTAGTAATTTTGTTAGCAGTTATATGTTCCGTAACCTCATGCGCCAAGGAAGAAGTTTACAGTTGTGACCCGGAAGCTGACCAATGGGCAAAAAGTAATTTGAAAGTACTCCAAACCTTCGATAGATCTGAATGGATTGATATCGCCGATATAAGTAAGCAAAGAGCAGCATATATTGCTTTTAATCCAGAACAGAGGGCTGCTTTATGGGAAGGGAAATTTGACGAATTATTAAAAATGGACTGGCTTGAAAAAGAACATGCACACATTTCTATTTTACTCAATTTCATTACTGAGAATCCGGATATTTTTAAAACTGAAAAACAAAACCAAGAAATAAATGACAAAATAGAAATATATCTTTACCGTTGGAAAGAATATGCAAAAGAAGAGTTGGGATGGGATGAACAAACAATTTATGCTGTACTCTGTACTCCTGAACCGCTTAATCAAGTTAAAACTATAAAAAAATCGCACATAACAACTCTTAAATCTGGGAATGAGCAACCTACAGGTGGAAGTTGCGATTGTAATGCTGTCCACTCTGCTGGACAAATACCTTGCAATTATCTTTTGCACAAATGTTATACAGGCGATTGTGTCTTTAAGTCGTCGGGATGTGGTGATTTATGGCAAAAATCTTGTGATGGAAAATGTATTAGGAGATGATTTTGAGAAAATATTCAACCCTATTTTTTGCAACATTGCTGATAGCATTCTTTCTATACGCACTTGCAGGTGGTTATGTGACAGTCTTAGGCTTAACAGGTTTTAAACTTTCGTCTTTAGCAGGTTTTATTGTATTTTTTTTAGGAACATTTCTGCTTACTCGTAAGTTAAGCATGCGGCATTCTTTAAAAGTTTTGCTATTCGTTTTTTTGGGAACATTTATTCTTGATTTCCCGGCAAGGTTGTTTGAATTCGAAGCTTCTTTTATTTCTTTACTAAGGTCTTTAATTTGGTTAGGAGGGATGTTAACAGGTTTTTTGACGGCTAAATGTAAACCTGTCTTTTTAAAATCTTTTTCTTCTGTTATATTTATATTAGCAGGTTTGTGGTTATCTACACATGGCTATGATCGATGGATGAATAAATTAAATTTTGGCACGTATTTAGGAATAGTAAATGAACCATTACCTGATGAAGTAATATTTTATGATAATGTGTCTGGAGAATTGATAAACATCTGCGATTTACCTGGCGAGTATATTCTTTTAGATTTTTGGAGTAAAGGGTGCAGTTATTGTTTCGAAAAATTTCCGGATATACAACGATTGTATGATGGTTTAAAAAACACTGAACAAGCACAGATATACTCAGTATATTGTACGAAAAACGATGAATATCTTTCAGGACAGGAGATACTTAAAAAATATGGGCACACCGTTCCTCTATTATCAACAAATGATAGACAATACACCAAGTTAGGTGTAAAATTATTTCCAACAGTGTTAATATTCGACCGTGACAGAAATATTATATTTAGAGGCGATACGAATCTTGCTATAAGATATATGCTAAAATTGACATATTCCCTAATATGATTTTTATCTGAAAATAACATAAAACACAATCCATATTATATCTTTTAAAATTCATAATCGCCTGATTGTCAAATATGAATTTTATTTGTTAAACAATTTCTAATAAGTAAACTTTAAAAAATAACCTATCAAATTTAGTTTTTTCCAATGAGGAATGTGTATTTTGTAGTGCCAATCAGATTGTAAGAATTTTCCTAAATATTTGTCAGTCGACACTTATTTCTCCAAAAAACCATTTGTGGATCAGGTTATGAATGCCGATTTGCATTTAATCAACCGCTTAAGGGCTGGATGTTTATTGAACATGAATCGTGCTATTTTAAATTTTATATATAAGCTTTATGAAATACAAATTAACAGCCAGGGCCAATCCCCAGGACAGGGACACCGCCCCCAAGTATTATGTAGTTCCGGTGTATGCCGGCACCATGGATTTGAGACGGATCAGCAAGGATGTTGCCGACCTGTCATCATTATCGCCGGGCGATGTATACAACGTACTGGTAAATTTTATTTAACCTGTTGCCTAAGAATATGAGCGACGGATTCAAATTGTCGGTGATTTCGGCACCTTCAGGGCATCGTTCGACGACCCCAAACAATTCAAAACTTCAATGATCCGGGGCAAAAGGGTGCTTTATCTTGCAGGTAAAGAGGTAAAAAAGGGATTGGACGACTTACGGCTGGAACAGGAGTAAATTTCGATCCGGCAACACAAAGCCGGACGAGTAATTAACCAAAAGGGGAAAGCGGAACAGGATAAACTTTTAGCGAAGCAGCTCCCGGTTACCGCCAGGCTTCCCTTAAAAAAGAAGTAACGGCAATGCCAAAAATAGTATTGTCTTTTATTGCTTTTATATTATTATTTTCCTGTTCGCGTTATCCATCTGATGTGGAACAGGCTTTGAAGCTTGCCGGTGATAACCGGGCAGAGTTGGAAAAAGTATTGGATTATTACCGCCAAGAAACAAAAGACAGTTTGAAGTACAAGGCTGCATTTTTTTTAATCGCTAATATGCCGGGACACTATGAGTTGCGTTCTGACCAAATAGATACTATCAGAGCCGGGTTAAGAAGAGGAATACTGCCTTCGGAATCAAAATTATATATGGAATCTACAGTATACCCGATATATGATATCCATAAAATATCCTCGGATTATTTGATAAATAACATTGATTTTTCTTTCAAAATATGGGAAGAAGCGCCTTGGGGCCATAACGTTTCTTTTTCAGACTTTTGCGAACATATATTACCTTACAGGCTTAATAATGAGCCGTTGGAAAGATGGAAAGAAGAATATTATAATTATTTTCATTCTATCATTGAAATTACGATCCTTGACAATGATCTTGCTGAATTTTGTCAACAACTGATCGCACAGTTAAATAAGGAACAATGGTTTTTCGATAATAATTTTTCATGTCCAGGCTTGGGAGCTTTGGCTTTGCTGCGTACTAGATACGGTAATTGTAGGGACCAGGCCGATTTTGTTACGTATGCATTGCGATCTTTGGGAATTCCTTCGGGCATAGACATGATTTTACAAAATGCGGATTCGAACTACCAGGACCATTATTGGAATTACATCCGTATTTCAGAAAATCATCATATCTGTGTCGAAAGTTTTAAACTTTTTAACGGCACTTCTTTATTGGATACTGTCCGTAAATACGGGAAAATTTATCGACTGTGTTATGCTGTTCAGAAAGAATCATTGGCCGAACGATATAAAGACAGATATATAACACCATTGTTAAGCAGTTCTTTTTTAAAGGACATATCCAGGCAATATTTTCCCAACATTGGGGTTTCTTTTCCGATCGATTTGCAAAAAACAAAAAGTGAAATTCTTTATCTGTGTGTCAGCAACGGCCAAACATGGATACCTGTAGCGGGAGCCAAGCCTTTCAATGATTCAATCGCTTTTAGAAATATAGAACCTGATATTTTATATCAGATTTCCTATATATACAAAAATAAGCATATTGAAATCATTCCACCATTCGTATACAAAACTGACGGAACAAATCTATTTATCAAAGCAGATACCAGTCAATTGCAAACCATGAAGATTCGCCGCAAATATCCATTTCATAATAGGTGGCTGTTTTATTTTTACCGCTTTTCAGGTGGAAAATTTCAGGGAGCCGATGATCCAGACTTCAGCGATGCCGTAACACTTCATCTCATATCAGATTCTATTGACGGTTTGTGGAAAAATATTACAGTTGATCACTCCGAAAGCTTTAAATATGTAAGATATCTGTCCGCAGAAGGTGGGCATAACTCAATGGCAGAAATGGATTTTTTTTTAGGAGGGAAAAAATTAACCGGTTCGATCATAGGTACGGATGCAAACTATTATCATCCCACATGGACAAAAGAAAAAGCTATGGACGGAGATCAACTGACTTTTTATTTTGGCGAGCCATCCGGATCATGGGTAGGTCTGGAATTTGAAAAACCACAAAAAATAGACCAGATAAAATATTTATTCAGAAACGATGATAACTATATCCGACCCGGCGACATATACGAGTTTTTTTATTACAAAGAGGGAACATGGATTTCAAAAGGAGAGATAACAGCTGATACAACATATTTACTGTATGAAAAAATTCCTTCAGGAACGCTTTATTTTCTTAAAAACCATACCCGGGGTAAGGAAGAGCGTCTTTTTACATATGAAAATAACAAACAGGTTTTCTGGTAAATAGAGTATCGTGGTATTTTTCCCTGTTTTGGTAACCTTCCCTGACATAATATATATATAATCATTATTTGCCTGTAAATCAATCCCTATGTGTTGTTTATATTTCCCTGAAATCGAGGTCAACTATATAAAAGTTCCATTTTCATACTGAAAAGAATATAAATACCTGAAATACTACGATATATTTATACAATACTCGGCGACATACTGCGGTTTATTGAAAAATATTCGTCATGGCATCAGAAAATGCCGGAAAACCGTCGGATGCCGGATTTTGACACTCCTTTCGAAACTCCGGCAGAAGCACGCGCAGCTTTTGATAACGTCAAGCCCAGAGAAAAGAAAGACGCCAGGCTTATGGGCACGCCAGAGCAATATTTAAAATTGGTGAAAGAAAAATTAGACGGACTTGTAAGGGATATGAATCAATGAATCAAATCAATAATATATTAATTAATCATAAAAACAAAAGCAAAATGAAATCAAGAATCGCATTCGTCACCATCGCTCACGAAGACTATGTTGATGAGATCTGCCTGAAGGTAGCAAAGGACGCTTCAGATGCTTTAACGTCGAATGGCGTGCAGGTTGAAGTTGTGGAACAACCTGTAACCAATTACATGAATGCACAGGAAACTGGGCAAAAAGTGAGCGCCATGGGTGTCGATGGCGTAATACTGTTTTTAGGTACCTGGATGGAATGTCCCAATGCTATGAGTGTGCTGCGCGAAGTCGAACATCTGCCCTTATGTCTTTGGGGATTCCCGATGTTTCCGCATAATGGCGCTTTGACCAGCACCGGATCGTATGTTTCTTTTATGATGTTTAAGGGTTCCATGAGTCGTTTGGGGTATCGTTTCGTGAGTGTACTCGGTATGCCCGATTCACCGGACACTGTTGCCGAAGTAAAACGCTTTTGTATAGCAGCGGGAGTGATGCAGTCGATGAAAAGGCTGCGTATCGGGTATTTCGGTTATACATCCATGGGCATCTATACAGGCACTTTTGACCATGTGCTCATGCGCGGGAAGATAGGTCCGGAGGTGGTGCACTATGATTCCTATTCGCTAATCAAACGTGCAGAAGCATTGGAAGATGCCAACTGCGTCGAACCGCTTTCGCGTCTAAAACAAAATAAAATTCGCGACGATGTCAAGCAAAACGATTTATTAAAGGCTGCGCGTTTCACGCAGGCATTGCTTGATTTTTGCAACAAGGACGGATTACATGCGCTCAATGTAAAGTGCCAGTATGAATTTTCTAAAGAATACGGCTTTGTTATGTGCGTACCTCTTTCTTTATTGGCAGAATATGGCATTGTTTCCTCATGCGAAGGAGACATGCTGTGTACGGTGTCCATGTCGATTCTGAAATTAATCACCGGTGGCGTCGTGACGTATGGCGACTCCATTAATTCCATTGAAAATGTGCTAAAACTTTCATCCTGCGGCTTTATGCCATTCTCTATGGGCATACCCGGGAAGCAGGAGATTCGCAAATTTTTACCTCACCCGGGATTTTCAGGGATTCAGTGCAGTTTTGTGCAACGCCCTGAACGGGTAACAGTGATGCGTCTCATCGAGGATGTTGGCGATTATCACATTCTGTACTTCACAGGCCAGGGGTTGGAAACTCAATTGCGTCAAGGTTATATGCCTGCGCTTGACGTGCGTCTTGACGGCAACTTTGCCGATTTCCTCCGTCATGCAAACGGACAGCATTACGCGATCTGCTATGGAGATTTTTCCAATGAGATACAAACATATGCGGATTTGATGGGTATTAAAGCGATCCGTGTATAGAAATGAATCAAAAAACAACAAGTAAATGAAGACTTTAAAACATCATCAGAATCCCTATCTCATTCCGCTTGCTATAGTCGGGCTCCTTTTCTTTTTGCTGGGATTTTCGTTAGGAATGAACGGTTTGTTGATTCCTTTTCTGAAAAAAGCCTTTTCTCTGAGCCATGCACAATCCTATTTGGTACTAACGGCAACCTATTCAGCATTTGTCATATTTAGTTACCCCTTCGGAGCATTGATCCAACGAATAGGTTACAAGCGTGGCATTGTTCTGGCTTTTATCTTCTTTGCCGTAGGATTGTATCTTTTTGTTCCCTCTGCCGGCTGGGAGAGTTTCCCGCTTTTCCTGTTGGCCTCCTTTATCTGTGGAAGTGGCAATACGCTGATGCAAGCAGTTATCAATCCATACGTTACGATTTTAGGACCTATTGAAGCCGCCGGAAAAAGGCTGTGCTTCTTGAATATCTGTAATCGTATAGGCTGGATTGTAGCGCCTGTTTTTTTAGCAATATTCATTGACATTACCCAAATCAATGTTCAACTCAGCGACCTGTTTTTACCGTTTTACATCATTGTGGGCATATTTATCGTGTTAGGAATTTTCACATGGTTTTCGCCTTTGCCAGAGATAAAAGCCGTTGGGGAAGATGAAAAAGACGTCTCAACAGAATCAGCCAAAGTAATCGAATTTGTAGAAACAAAAAAATCTGTATTTCAGTTTCCACATTTGATCATAGGCGTCATTGCGACATTTTTTTCTGTGGGGATTGAAACGCTGTTATATATAACTCCTGTCGATTTTGCTGATACCATCGGACTTCCTAATCCCGAGCGCTATATGATTTATCCCGTAACGGCAACCATATTGGGATGTCTGTTGGGCTTTTTGTTGATTCCGCGTTTTCTATCACAATTAACAGGTTTACGAATAGGAGTTGTGACTGGAACGTTTTTCTGCCTGCTCATCCCCATACTACCCGCTAATCTTGTCATTTATGCTATCACTGTTGCCAGTTTGTCATTTAGCCTGAACTGGCCCGTCGTATGGCCATTAGCCATTTCATATCTGGGTAAATACACCAAAATCGGATCGGCAATTCTTGTGAGTTCGATTGTTGGCGCAGCTATACTTCCCATTGTTTTTGGCTATCTTAAAGATATGACGGGTGACATCCAGAAAGCATACTGGCTTTTCTTTCCATCTATGTTGCCTATTGTCTTTTATGCGTTTTGGGGCTATAAGATAGGGCTGAAAGGAATCATGGACACAAACAAAAAAAAATGAATCTCTGCTTAAATTAAATAATAATATGTGTAACAATTCATTAGTAGTATTCAAATATAAACAAAAAGGTCGGGTAAGATTATTCGAAAGTTTTATCGTCTCGCTTATCCTTGTGTTCTTTTCGTCTTGTTCATCGACCAAGACCGATGATAACCCATTATTAGGTTACGATATTTTCAAGCGGGTCGATCCGACAACATTTCGGATAGCGCAACGGGAAGCGGCCTGGTCTGTAGTCGATTCAAACGGTCCGGCTATTGAGTTCGTTTGTCTTGGCAACGCCGCCGGAAACGAACTCATCACGAACGCCATCGACTGGATCAACCAGTATGTCAGGCAGCAGACGAAGCATGAAATCGCAGTCCGATCCGGAAAATCACAACGTGCCGCCCTTTACATCGGTTTCGGTAATGAAGCCGCAAAGAAGTTCGACATCACCGTTGATCCCGGTCCGCAGGGTTTCGTCCTGAAGCAGGTCGACATCGATGGCAAAAAGGCGATGTATTGCTGGTCGTCCACGGCGTTGGGCTGCCGCTATGGTCTGATTGAGTTCCTTCGGTCGCTGAAAACAAAGGACAGCATGGTTGTTTCGGATATCGAACACGTCGTAGACGCGCCGGAATTTCCCGTTCGGATTCATTACATCAACTTCGCCGAGCATTTGCAAAACGCCTATAATCCCAACGTGTATTTAGATACAGAATTCAGCCAATGGAGCCTCGGTGACTGGGAACGATACATTGATATGATTTCGGCTTACCGGTACAATATTTTTGAGTTTTGGCTTCTTCCGGCGCTTGTCAACAGGCAAAATACGCAGAAATGCGAGCAATTCATCAACACGATCAATCACGTTATCAAGTACGCCAAGGGACGGGGCGTTTCCGTTCATCCGCTCATCACTGTCAATACGATTGGCAGCGATGCAGAACCGCATAAAGATGTGCAACATGGTTTTTATTCAACATGGTTTTACGCCTGTCCGAACGATCCGGTCGAAAAGAAACGGATTATAGACGCCTGGGATTTTTGGACGAAATCGATAAAAGGAAACGATTCGTGGTTGATTTTTCCCGGCGATCCCGGCGGTTGTACGCGCAACGGCTGTACGAAAGAGACGTTTATCGATCTTTCGTTGGAATTGAGCGCGTTAATTCGCAAAAACAATCCGAAGGCGTTAGTCGAAGTCGGAACCTGGGGCGAACCGTTTTCAGGTTGGGGCACACAGTTGTGGGCGCCAGAACCGGCGCTGACGAAGCGTTCCATGGAATATTTGCTCCAAAAATTGCCGGAGTTTCCGCAGGGAACCTTTGTCAGCATTAACAGAGAGTTCAATCCGGACGCGGATGCAGACAGAACCGATGCGGCTGAGGGCTGGAGCGGTGGCGACGGTCGTCCATACGCCAAGCGGGTAGCAGAGTTGGTTCCGGTTCTGACCTGGGATTTTAGTGGTTCCGAAGGCGAAAATTCCGTTGCGCCGCGTTGTCGTGTGCGGCGTATGATCGAAACGAGAAAGAAGGAATTGAAAGTCGGTTGCTACTCCGGTGGAATTTGTTTTACGATGGCTCCGAAACTTCAATGTCTCTCGGCATTTTGCTCGGCTGAGGTCTGGTGGAACCCTCATCGGGAAGCGGAAAAAATACTGGACGATTACGGACGCTTTACTTTCGGTGACGGAAACGAAAAAATCGGACGCCTCCTCGAAGAGTTCGAGGTGATTCCCGATTGGGGATATTACGCTCCTTTTCCCTACTCTTCTGCTCGGCTCCGTGACAGCATGAACAGCCTTTTACAGCAGTATGGACAATTAGACGTGAAACAATCGCCGCGCTTGCCACTTTCTGTAGATTATGCAAAGTATTTGAAATCGATGGAGTATTTCACAACGCTTTTCCGTGATTTGGCAGAGATATCTTTAGAAATCAACGTATTGGATGCTGCTTTTCGTAACACTCCATTTGCCGGAAAATCGGAGGACAAGATTTCCTTGGCAGCCGTTCTGGATATTCTTGCAGCGAATAAAGAATTTAAAGGCAGAGCCGCCCTCGAAGCGTCGGCAAAAAAACTGGTGGCGATGGATGTTCGCGGAATGAAACAACGCTATTGGGATTTCGCGTATGAAATTATTAATCATATCCCGCCTCAAGCCGAGGACAGGAAACCCGCCACGATGAACAATGTGTTTGAAAAACGATTTCAGGCGTCACTTGCCGAAGTGCCATAAAAAATGAAATCAAATATTTATAAAACATTTGTAATTAACAAATAATTGATTAACAATAATATATCAAATTAGAATCGGTAATGATTTTGATTCTGCATTGGATAATATAAGCAATGTTCAGACGTGAATTTTTAAAGAAAAGTATTACAGGTCCCGTAGGTTTGGTAGTAGGAGGCAAATCCTTGTTGAACGACTCATACGAAGGGGTTAACAACGAAATCACACCCGATATAATTGGCTCTGAAAGTCGGGGGGATGAAGCCAGTATGATTCTGATCACGAAAAAAATCGTAAAAGATCAACTGGCACTCCCTTGTGGCGTCACATGGATCGACTCGGCTTGGTTAGCAAAAGAATGGACACGTGTCAAAAGCCGCTTGAATAAAGGCGAAAGTCTTTTCTTTTTGGGAACCGAAAACATCGACTTTCTGCAAGAACTGTGGGTATTCGCTACACCAGGGGATTGGACAAAAGATGCAAAAGTCCTTCCTAACCCGGCAGGTCTGGCGCCCGCGCCCTTCGCCGCGGGGGGTGGAAAATATCTGTACGTGCGCCCCAAAGATACCTATACCATGCACGGCGTCGACGACGAGCCACGTATGGATATTCTGCCCTTGATCGCGTCGGTGGGCGAATACGGAAATACACGCGGATATCCAGGTATTCTCTGCAAGCATAAAAAACCGTCTCTGACGGGCGGGAACTACCGCGGCGCGAACTGGTTCATCTTCGCTGTCGACGATCCGCTGGCTGTCTTGCCGGCGAATGGGTGGAACGACTTTTTACGCGCCGCCGCGACGTACACAAAGCGACCGTTGTACTTATCCGACTTTAAAACGCAATACCCGTTATATACGGAGCCCTGCGAACTGGTGGAGATATCCTACCGGGTGTCTAACCGCCCTGGCGATATGCAGACATATACCACCCTCATCGAAATTTTGGATGAATCAGGAAAACAGGTGCTGAAGCCTATTTTACAGAATGGCGCCCTGGGTACCGCCGACTGTGAATGGAAAGAATACGGCTGGCATCCGGATGCTTCGTTGCACGGTACTTTTACGGTGCGTGTCACTCTACGACTGCACGACCGGTACACATACGGCGAAAGGCGGGAGCAAACCTTCGACGTTATCGACATGATGGAAATCGGCGTCATGCTGCATACAAAACCGATACATTTCCCCAAAGCGGAAGTAAAAGGGGCGGATTTTCTCATCGACGGGCAAGCCGATTTTTTTATCGGTACACACCTGTATCCCTCCAGCATTTTTTATGAATACAGTTACCGGCCGGTCAGAGTCCATGAACTGATGAGAGGCGCAGCTGCTATGCGGCTGGCAGGGATTAGGTACTGCCGCATCTGGTCTGATCCCGTCGTCGATGAAACGTCCATTCGCGGAATGGAGGCGGTCATCCGCACTCTGGCAGAATACGGCATCGTCACGTCCTTCGTTATTTTTTCCTCTTGGGTGCATGAAATGGCAGTCCACACCGGCGAATGCGACATCCGGTTCGAGGTGGCGACGCTCAAAAATGAACGGCTGATCGGGCTGTACATCCAGAACATGAAGGAACAAAAGATACTGGTA
This sequence comes from Bacteroidales bacterium, assembly GCA_031551645.1. Taxonomy (GTDB): domain Bacteria; phylum Bacteroidota; class Bacteroidia; order Bacteroidales; family UBA4181; genus JAIRLS01. The sequence continues at coordinate 14,183 of JAVBNI010000165.1, forward strand.
TCCACCCTGGCGAAACGCTGGAAAAATATCGACTGTATCGTATGGGACTTCACCAACGAATTCTCCGTCGTCGACCCTGCCGAAGACCAATTGGATGTCGACTGGCTTGATCCGGTTTATAAAACCTTACCCAAGCCGTATGACAATATTAACCTGTTTGAACAATGGGCGCTGCAGATCAAGGGCGCCATCCGGTCAGCCGGCGCTGAACAGCCGGTCCTGTTCGGCGTAAGCTGCTGGGATACCGGATCGGAAAACTACCGGTGTAACAAACTGGGTGATATGGTCCCCAATCACGGTTATTACCCTTTGGATCAAGTCCCGGCTTATTTGTATTTATCGAATTCCGCTTGTATCGGCAAGCCCCAGTTCATGGAGGAATTTGGCGGCGTGTGGCCCGACAATACCGTCCGCGCCGGGGAATACGATTCGCGGTATCATTACTATCTCGGTGCCGGCGAATCGGCGGCCGTCAACTACGAGTGGGGCGTATTATGGTTATGCGACGTTCTACCTGGTACGCCGCCCTATCTTAAAATGCAGGCGCATCGCGAGCCGGAGGAGTTGGATGACTTCCTCTTTGCCGGTCGATACCATTACGGACGCAGTTGGGCGCCTGGGGGGACGGGCGTATGCCCTTGGGCAGCGTCCTTTGAATATGCATGCATATACAACTGCGTTGATTCCCCGTCGCCCACCATGGCGGTCATGCGCAGGGCGACTGATCTGGGCAAAGGGATGAAGCGGGTCATCCGCGATAAAGAAACGTATCTCGTTCTGCCTTTTGAGACGAATAAATTCAAGCCGCTGTACGGGTATTCCCGTAAAAAAGACGTTATCTCCGCGCTGGTGAGGGAACTGAATGCAGCCGGAGTGGATTTCGGTGTCTGGCAGGACGATGAAATGGACAATCTACCGGCATCGGCGAAATTCATTTTTTTTCCTAATGAAAACGCGTTGAAACCGGAAGCCAAAGCCGTTCTGGATCGCTTAAAGGTAGCTGGCGCAGTAGTATATTTGGGCGACGACGAATCGTGGAGGGAAAACGCCTCTATTCCAAGGGTGAAATTCGAGACAGACGGCGAATTGAAATGCTTCGTTCGCGATATACCCGACGGCGTGATGATCCTGCCCGTCACTGACAGGGATGAACTCCAGACGACGCGGATACGGTACGGCGTGACCGACTTGACATTAGGCGTTTTAAGGGCGGGCGCCGTCGTGACCGGACAGAAAGGCGTTATCCGCGCCGAATTTACCGGTGAACTGTCCTTCGGCAGTGAACGGTTTGCGTTCGTCGAAGAAAATGCCGGTGCCCCGGGTAACGTCGAGAACGGCGACAATGGATTCGTACCGGCGGCGAAGGTACTGCTCTGCTCGAACGATGGCGCTACGCTTCAGAACAGCGTTGATTTGTCGGTATACGCCCACGACGCATGTAAATTTACCGTAAAGGGAGTTTTTAGATCGGCGGAGATTACGGACGTTACCGGCGTTGTGTTAAAACGCTTCATACCTGAAACTGCTGACGGGAAGACGATCCTTGCGTTAAACGAAGATGACCGGTTTACGTCGATCCGACTGATGAAATAATCGTAATTAATTAATCATGAAAAATTTGCTAAAAGCAGGCTCCGCATTTGCGAACATCACCCCCAAAAAGCCGTATTTTCTTCACGGCTACCCGTTTGTGGAAAGAATGAGTACCGGCGTAAACGACTGGTTACTCAGTTCAGTGCTTTATCTGACCGATGGTGTCGAAAGCGTTATTTTCATTACAAACGATATCCTCTATGTCAACAAATCCATTGTTGCCAGTGTGCGGAAATCGGTATCGGAAGCAACCGGTGTACCCGCCGGCAACATCATGATCGGCGCTACCCATACCCATTCGGGACCGGTTACGGTCGATTGTGCGATCAGTTCCGCCGATCCGGTGGTTCCGCCCGCCGATCCCGAGTATATCTGCTACTTGGAGCAGCAAATGATCCGTTCGGCTTGTGAAGCATTCAAAAATGCTGTGCCTGCTAAAATCGGGTTGGTCGTTGCCGATGGCACTGGAATCGGCACTAATCGTCGCGCTTCCGATGGTCCCGCAGATTTGGATATACCGGTGCTTATGGTAAAGAATCTGAAGGACGAATGGATTGCCTGTATGATGATATGTAGTATGCATCCAACCGTGCTGCATGAGGATTCAACGCTTTACAGCGGCGATTTTCCTGCATATGCAAGGGAGATACTGCAAAAAAAAGTGTTTGGTTGCGAATGTCCTGTGTTGCATTTCACCGGGGCTGCCGGAAACCAAAGTCCAAGGCATGTGACCAGAAATAATACCTTCGCCGAAGCCGCCCGCATTGGCGGAATCATAGCCGATGCAGTGAACAAGGGGATTAATGCCCTTATTGATGTCGGGATTGAATTTGATGCATCGCCCGAAATATCATGTTGCTCGGAATTAATCGACCTACCACGTCGTATCTTTCCAAGCGTCGAATGGGCGACGTCCAACAAAGATCAGGCATTTGAAAGGTTTCAATCATTGAAAAACATATCCTGCAACGCACAGGAAATTCGTACAGCCGAAGTTGATTGGTTTGGCGCTGAAGAATTATTATTTCTTTCCAAACAAGCCGAAAAAGGAGCCCTTGAAGAAGCTTATCAGAGTTCTTTACCCGCCGAAATTCAAATGATCAGGATTGGCGCTTGGAGTTTTGTATCATGGCCTGGTGAAGTGTTTGTTGAATATGCACTTGAACTGAAAAACAAGTTTATAAACACATGGTTGATTACCTTGGCCAACGGCGAACTACAAGGTTACATTGTGACGGAAGAAGCTGAACAGAAAAATTTTTACGAAGCATCAAATTCACTTTTCCACTATTCTGGCGGTGAAGTGCTGCTTTCCAAAACCATTGAAATATTAAATTTACACTCATGAATTATTATCTTGGCATTGATTTGGGTACCAGCTATTTTAAAGCAGGTATATTTGATGAAACCGGTCAACTCAAAGGTTTGGGCAGGCAACCTGTGCATAAAGTAACCGACGGCACCATCTGTGAACTCACGTTGGAAACCTTCTGGAAAACCATTCGGAATTGTTTGGATGAAGCCATACAAATGGCAGATATTCAGAAAAATGAAATCAAATCGTTTTCCTATTCCACGCAGGTCAACAGTTTTATCCTTCTTGATACGTATCACAATCCGCTTACGCCCCTGATATTGTGGCCCGACGAAAGAGCATCCGGCATGGAACTGCCTTTGGGCGATACAGATGAACTAATGAAACGAACTGGCTTGGGTATCATTCCCGATGCGCAATTTGCCATCGCCAAACTGTACTGGTTCCAAAAACAGCAACCTGAAATCTGGAAAAAGGTAGCCTTCATTTTATCCATTTCCGACTTCCTGACTTTTTCCCTTACCGGACAAAAAGTCTGTGATTACAGTACTGCATCCATGTCCGGCATGTTTGATATTGTTGAATGTTCTTGGTGGAACGAGCAGTTGGCCAGATTCGGAATCCATGCCAACATGTTACCATTGCCTCAAAATATGGGTACTAATGTGGGAACAACCACAGCAAATGCTACAAACCTGGCGGGATTGCCGCCTGGTATTTCGTTCTGTCTGGGCGGATTAGACCATCACATGGCAGCCATTGGAGCTGGTATTCCGGCATACGGATATATCAACGAATCAACCGGTACGGTCTTATCCTGTGTAGATTACGTCGACAATTATTTTCCCCGGAAAAGCATTTGTATGGGACCCGGATTACATGCCGGCAGTTTCTTCAGGATGATTTTCAACGAAAATGGAGCAAGATCCATCGAATGGTATCAAAACAACTACGCTCCGGAATGTAGTATTCCCGAATTGTTGGAAATGGCGGCACAGATTGAACAAGGTTGTGAAGGTTTGACAGCTTTTCCTTGCGCCAGTACGTATCCCGGATTAACAGGTTTCGTACAGGCAAAATCTATTCGTTACCATCATGGCCATTACATACGGGCGCTTTTAGAATCAACTGCACACAGCCTGTTTCAGATGATCACAGAGTTGAAAAGAGACAGCCCGCTTCCCGCCATTGTTTCTTCCGGCGGCGGGAACCGAAGCGAACTCTGGGTAAAAATCAAGTCCGAAATAATAAGTAGCTCCTTTTCCCTCCCTTCGGGAGCGTGTTGGGATGGAGCTTTTATCCCCGAATGTACGGAGTCGGCATGTATGGGAGCGGCCATGATGGGCGCCTTAGGCACAAAATTATTCGGGAATTATAATGAAATTGCAGATGTGTGGGTAAAATTCAGAAAAAAATATTAAATTTTAGAATGATGAATAAACGACAATTACTTCGGTACATAGGAGATTACAGCCAAATATTTGGAATCAAGGAATATATTTTTTCCGGAGGAAAGGCAAAGGGTGTCAAAGCCTTCGATATTCACAATGGCACCGGATTAGAATTTACGGTACTTGCAGACAGATGTCTCGACATCGGCAAATTGGCTTTCCAGGGCGTTAATTGCAGTTATTTGAGTAAGACAGGCATAGTTGCACCCGAATATTATAATGGAAGCAATTCATCCTTTTTTCGTAATTTTTACGCTGGATTTCTCACAACTTGTGGCTTGCGAAATGTTGGGGGTTCATGCAACGACAATGGCGATTTTTTTGAATTACACGGATTAATATCCAACACTCCCGGCGAAGAAGTTTGTGCATCTACCGTTTGGGAGGGTGACATTCCTGTGATGACCATCAGTGGAAAAATGAGGGAAGCTCGGGTTTTTGGCGAAAACATGTTATTAAAAAGGAAGATATCATGCCCGTATGGCGAAAACAGGATACGGATACATGATTGTGTTGAGAATATGGGATTCAAACGAGAGCAATTGTTACTTCTGTATCATTTTAATCTGGGTTATCCCCTGTTGGATGAAGATGCCGTACTGCTGTCGCCAAGCAGGGAGGTTGTTCCCCGCGATGCCGAAGCCTCCAAAGGGTTACATTCCTATCAACTGATGCAACCGCCTACGCTGAATTATGCCGAACAGGTGTTTTACCACGATTTGAAAACGGATGCAGACGGGAATACTTGTGTGGCGATGGTGAATCATCGCCTGGAATTGGGAGTTGCCTTTCATTTCAACAAAAAGCAACTTTTCAATCTCACCCAGTGGAAGCAAATGGGCGAAGGCGAGTATGTGTCAGGTATTGAACCGTGCAATTGTTATGTAGGTAGCCGTTTGGATCCCCGCAATAAAGACATTCTGGAGTATCTGGAGCCGGGCGAAAGCAAAAATTTTGATATTGAAGTGGAAATTTTAAACGGTTCACAGGGTATTGGAGATTTAGAGAAACAAATCAAAAGTTTCGAATAATAGGTTTTACCTTTAATATTCGTATGAAAAAACGTAACAATAAACATTTGACTTTTAGTTTATTGATGTAGAACGAAAATTGCATGTATCATATATAATGATTATTTCGGTATAGGCGTTTAAAGCTCACTAATTATTTTTTTAATCTTCTGCGGATTGGCTCGAATTTAATCATTCTGCAAATTAGGTTGTCAAAAACAGTATCCATGTGGTTGCGTCTATTGTATCTGTAATGGTATTCATC
>JAVBNI010000091.1:0-38849 GCA_031551645.1 Bacteroidales bacterium
CTTCGTTTACATTCTTTTATTTTTTTTCTTTCAAAATCCTCTCCCATAAAACACTGAGAGGTTTTGAAAGAAAAAATTTACTTTCGGCTTGTAAACGAACTTGTGATATTTTTTTGTAAACAAACTCCTGATATTTATCAATTAAGAATTAAGAATTAAGAATTAAGAATTAAGAATTAAGAATTAAGAAATTAAGAGTTGCATAACTTAGCACTAATTTTCAACTGCTTACTATCCTTTCAACTTTCAACCTTCAATCACTTACCCGATTTTTATTGCATTTTTCTGCGCTTTCAGGGTTAATTCGGTTGCTAAAAAACAGTGATCCTGGGTCATGGCTGTTTCGGTACGGTTGATGATGTCGTCTACTAATTGTCTTCCGTAAAGCAGTTCGACATCACTGCAGTCAATGTACCTGGTTTCTTTGTTGTCCACCAGAAACAAATGATTTCCACCGTCTCTTCCGGCAATATCGACATTTTTCCGTACTTCGATGTATCCGTCGGTACCAAGTACCGTTAAGCGGGCATCGCCCCACGTTTTCGAGCCGTTGGGAGTATACCAGTCTACGCGGATATAGCCCGATCCATGATTTCCTTGAACCATAGCATCGCCAAAGTCTTCAAATTCTTTGTATTGGGGATAATGTATATTACCTACCTGCGAAGCAAGTATTTTACCCTCGGTAGACCCGGTAAGATACAGAAATTGGTCAAACTGGTGGCTGCCAATGTCACATATGATACCTCCGAAATATTTCTTGTCGAAAAACCATTCAGGACGCGATGGAATATTGATACGGTGCGGTCCCATGCCAATGGTCTGTACCACCTTGCCAATAGCCCCGGCTTTTACCAATTCGGCGGCTTTCACTGTTGCTTTGTTTTCCAGGCGTTCGGAATACAGGATGGAATAAATGCGTTTGGTTTTTTTCTGGACTTTACGGACATCAGCTAATTGAGATAACGATGTGATTCCCGGTTTGTCCACCATATAATCTTTTCCATGTTCCATTACCCGGATTCCCAAGGGTGCACGTTCGTTGGGAATGGATGCGCTCAATATTAATTGTATACTGTTGTCTTCAAGGATTTCTTCCTCATTGCGCGCTTGTTTTGCATTGGGGTAGCGCTTGGCAAACGTGGCTGATAAATCGGCCTCTTTGGCATAGAATGCAACCAATTCGCCTCCACCTTTGATCACAGCTTCCACTTGTCCGTATATATGCCCGTGATTCAGACCGATGACAGAAAAACGGATGCGGGGTGTTTGGCTTTTGTTTACATGTGGTAAGGTATATGGCGAAAACGTGTTTGCCGTTAAATTTCCAACAGCCAGTATTCCGGCTGTTGCACCCAATGCTGATTTGAGAAACCCTCTGCGGTTGTATTCGTTCATGATGATAGTTTTTATGTTCAATGATTATTCCTTGCGGTATTTTTCAAATTGTCCGGCAATATCAGATGTTTTATGGTCACCCGCATGTACCAGGGCGCGATAACGTAAAGTAATTTTTTCGCCTTTTGGCAGACGGACACTGTTGCTGTTGTTGGGTGGCCAGTACAGTGGTGTGGGAGAGAAGAACCCATAATCGCGGGTAAACCAGGGAGCGGGATAGGCTACATTTGACGGATGCTGTAAAATAGCTATTCCTTCAATGTTGTCACCGCGTTTCCCGTAACAATCCATCCATGCCGAAGATTGGCCAAAAGTTGCTTTTTCGCCCTGCGCGCCCTCTGCATTGATCATCATACCGCCATTTCTAACACTGATGTCAACCGCAACGCGACCACTAAACAGAGAATGGTTTGTTTTCAATATTTCAACATCTGCCAGGGTCTCAATCGTTATTTCAAAATCCATCTGCCACAGCTCTTTTGACGGAGCAGTAACTGTGATTTTCCGCATATCCCTGATCGGAGATTCTGCTCCCGGACGTTGCCAGATACATTCGTCGGTAACTACTATCTGTTGGCCTTTTCCCTCAACTATTTTTACATTTTTCGATACGATTTGTCCCCTGTCTAATCCATCCTGCCAGTAATTACCCCCATTTACAAAGTCACATCCGAAGAACAACGAACTGTGATGCGGATATTCGCCGTTACGCATCGATGTTACACTACCACCGGACATCGGTCCGTTTACCGGAAAGAAAAAGGGATATTTTTCTTCGCTTGAAAAGATGTAACTGGTAAAAAAACGGCCGTCAATAACAATATCAATTTTTGAACCATTGCGGACAGCGCTGATTTCCGATGCGGAAACCGTTTGTACACTCATTATCAGAAAAAAAGTTAAAACGACCTGAATACCGGATTTTTTCACAATCAATATTTTTGAAGATTAAGCATGCAAAGATAGGATAAGCAGCAAAAAATTACAATCTGTTTTGTCGATTTACATTTCGTTTAGTTTGCTTTTTCCCAAATCTTTTGATGTAGCGACAGCAATGCTTCTGAGTCCCTTTTTGTTTACGGCGCAATAGAAATGATATACGATCCCATTATATTTCAATACACATGGTTTATGAGCGTAAACATCATCGTAGGGTTCGGAAGGAGCAATCAAATCGTCGCCATTCCAGACGGTCCAGTTAACCAGGTCGTAGGAGCAGGCGAAGCGTTCGAATGCTCCCGGTTTCCAAAAAGCTCCAAAGTAGAACATCACCCACAGATCGTTCATTTGGGTGATGAAAGCATCTCCAGAAATCCCGGTTTGATGGTCGATTACCGGTTTTTCGCCATAGCGTTTCCAATGCAGCATATCGTCGGATACAGACATGGCTATCCGTTCAGCCTCTTTGGCTCCGTTGGGTGCAGGGACTTTGCTCTTAGCATTGTAGAACATTACAAAAGGGTGCCCTAATGTTTTCTTTTTGTCGAAAATAATCGTGCTTTTGAATATGGTTGCATTGTCGTACCACCTTGCATCAGGATCGGTAGGCAACAAAACCGGGTTTTCCAAGCGTTCCCATTCTTTCGATTCAACCAAATTCTTCGTATGGGCAATCCCGATCCCCAGTATTCCGGCCTCATAACCCTGGCTGGCGCCGCCTAAGTAGGACATCCAGTATTGGCCTTTGAATTTCTCAATCTGGTAACTTCCACCCCAGGTAAAATCCTGCAAAGCAATGTAGCCGGCTTTCTGGTTGGCATCCCAGGTGCCGGATGTGAAAGACATGGTTTTACCCATCGTTTGCCATTCCAGTAGGTTATAACTTCGGGCAATCCATGTTTCGTAACCTTTCCCGTCGTAAATGATGTAAGTCATGTACCATGATTTTTTGTATCGGAAGACACTGGGACTGTCGACCATTTTTGACTTGTCGGGAGGCATCAGCACCACCCCGTATTTATATGGTGTTTTGATCTCTTCAAATACCTGTTCCATCACTCGTTGCGAAACCGCCGGTGATGATTGAGCTTTTAAGGAAACGGTAATTCCTGAAAGAATAATAAACAGGATGCAACAAAATAGATGCATAATCAAATCGACGTTTTGATAAAGTCTTTTAATATTGATTTTATGCGCTTTGCTTTCATTTTCAATTCTCAATTTTCAACTGTCAATTGTTTATCATTGAGGTTGTGCGATGATACTTTTATATAATTCCCACATGCTGGGGTTATTGATAGGTGAGCCAATCAATACGACTTTATTGTCTTTATCCAGTAAAAATGTCTGATAAGGATGTGGAGGAAAATGGTTGAGTTTATCAAAACAATTTTTGCGATCATAAATGATAGGGTGATCAAATTCGTTGAAACGGACTTCATGACCGAAATAATCGTAGTCGGTCGAATGTACAACAAACAGAAATCCGATGTCCATCTGTTGCTGTTTGCAACTATCGATCAACTGTTTCCATGAGGATAGGCCCAATCTGCAACTTGAACAGCCGATGGAGTCGATGTAAGCCAATACTTTATATGGTTTGTTCCACAATTCCGGGCATATGGTATCGCGTCCCAAAATCTTATATTCCATATCCTCCTGTGGTATTTTGATCTCTTTCCCCTGCCATTGCTTTACAATATGCTTGATTTTTTGCTTTGATGAGAATTGACACGAAAACAGAATAAAACTTACAAGCAGAAGGCTAAAAATTTTGATGTGTGTGCTTTTACTCATAGCGATAAGTATTTTTGGTTAAGGTGTGTCAAATGTATGTATGCGAGAGAAAATTATAATCTCGGCGACTGGAAGTTGTTACATATTCGTATAAAATTCATGTTTATAAAATCACTGATAAAAACTCTACCCATTCATTTTATGTCAAATCTTTAATCTTTTGGTTGGCAGCAGCTTTTATCTTTTTCCCAAGTTCCGACGCAAATACAAAGTTATCTAGGTGTTTATTGTGCGAATGCAGGATATCATCCTTGGTTCCTTCCCATTCTATCTGTCCTTCGTATATAAAAGTCACTTTATCGCCTATTTCGAGCACTGAATTCATGTCGTGCGTATTGATAATCGTAGTCATATTGTATTCCTGGGTCAGCTCTTTGATCAGGTTGTCAATTACGATAGATGTCTGTGGGTCGAGTCCAGAGTTAGGCTCGTCGCACAAAAGATATTTGGGATTAAGCGAAATAGCACGAGCAATAGCCACTCGTTTTTTCATACCGCCGCTCAGTTCGGAAGGTTGTAGTTTATTCACTTTTTCCAGATTTACACGTTGGAGGCAAAAGTTGACACGGTCGCGTTTTTCACCAATACACATGTCAGTGAACATATCCAACGGGAACATAACGTTCTTTTCCACATTCAATGAATCAAACAAGGCGCTACCCTGGAATATCATGCCTATTTGCTTTCGAATTTCCTTTTGTTGCATGAAATCCAATTTATTGAACACCACATTGTCATAGATAATGTCGCCTTCGGTGACATCCACCAATCCGATAATAGATTTCAATAATACGGTTTTGCCCGATCCGCTGCGTCCGATCACGAGGTTGGTCTTACCCCTGTCAAATACGGTTGATACATGGTTGAGCACCATTTTATCGCCAAATTGCACCACAACATCTTTAACTTCTATCATGACAATAACATTTGTGTGATGATTAAATCGAACGAAAGAATCAGTATGCTGCAATAAACTACGGCACGTGTGCTCGATTTGCCTACTTCAAGCGATCCGCCTTCGACATAATAGCCATGGTATGCCGGAACGGTAGCAATGATGAAAGCATATACCACCATCTTGACACAGGAATAAAAAATGTAATATGGGATGAATGCGTATCGTATCCCGTGGATATATTCCTGGGGAGTGATGATGTTCAGCAGTACACAGATCAACCAACCGCCCCACACGCCGATAACCATGCTCAGAATAGTCAGTATGGGAAAAAAGATAACATTAGCGATGACTTTAGGCAGGATCAGGTAACAGGCAGAATTGACACCCATAATCTCTAATGCATCAATCTGTTCGGTCACGCGCATGGTGCCAATTTCGGACGAAATGCTTGATCCTACTTTTCCGGCCAGGATCAGCGCAATCATGGTGGAAGCAAATTCGAGCAGCATGGTGTCTCGCGCCGTAAGACCGATCAGGTAGCGCGGAATAAAAGGATTTTCAATGTTATAAGCGGTTTGCATGGTAATTACCGCTCCGATGAAAAGAGACACCAAAGCTACAATTCCAAGGGAGTTGATACCAAGTAATTCTATTTCTTTAAGTACTCGTCTGTAATAAATTGAAAATTTTTCCGGTTTCGAAAATACTTTTCCGACCAGCATATAATATCGCCCAAGATGATATAACAATTTCATGTTGATGAATATATTAGATTGTCTGAAACAGTATCATCATCCTGCATGACAGACTGGTTTGAATAAACATCCGGCAAAGATAAAAATTATTGTTCATGTTGTATATTTCCCTTTGTAGGAGAGAAGAACGTTTACCTTTCGCAATATAGTCATTGAATATAACACGAGATGATATGTACTTGCTGATAAATAATCGACATTTTTATGTTGATGTATAGTGTTGATATAATGCGCTTTGATCATCTTTGCGATATAGTCGAACAAGGCTATCTTTTCAACTTTCAATTTAATCTTGCTGTTGTTTTTCCCCATATATATATAATGAGTGTTGGATGGGATTGAATTGGTACTTTTCACAGACTTCCTTTATGATTTGTTGTAGACGACGATCGGAAAATTCGATCACTTCACCCGTTTTCAGGCATATCATATGTTCATGTTGCATGCCGGGATATGCTTTTTCAAACTGGGCAATGTTTTTACCGAATAAATGTTTGGTTACCAGATTACAATCCAGTAATAGGTCTATAGTGTTATAAAGTGTTGCGCGGCTTACCCGGTAATTTTTGTTTTTCATCAGGATATACAATGACTCGATATCGAAATGTGAGTCGTGCGAATATATTTCGTCCAGGATAGCATACCTTTCAGGCGTTTTCCTGTGACCGTTACGTTCCAGATATTTGGTGAAAATATTTTTTGCCTGTTCTTTCATGTCGACTTTATCCGTCATCATACCATTCAAATCTTTATTTTTGCTTTACATATTAATCATTGCCTTCATCACCCCATCCCGGTAATCAGCCACTAAGTCAAACGCTTTTTTACAATCCTCTAATCCAAAACGATGGGTGATCCAATGGTCGACTGCGACCGACCCGTTTGCGATTACTTCAATAGCCCTTTTGTCGCATCCATTCTGCCGCCGGACATTCTGGATACAGATTTCCTTGCGGCGAAGGTCGTCTACCGGAAACGAAAACCGGGAAAACGACGGGATACCAACGATCTGAAGTTTTCCCCCAGGTTTCAGGAGATCAATAGCCTGGTCGAGCGCTTCCTGTTGGCCACAACATTCAAATACAACATCAAGCATTCCGGGCGTTTGTTTTCCAATCTCTTTAACAATATTTTCCTGTAAAATGTTGTATGTGGCAGTTGCTCCGCTTTGCGATGCAATTGCCAGTCGTTCATCTATTTTGTCGGTGATATATAACTGTCTGGCACCGGCAAGTTTCGCACCTGCCATCACACTAAGTCCGATTGGTCCAGAACCAAGTATGGCGATATCTTTGTCTTTAAGATTTCCAGCCAACTGCGTAGCATAGAGCCCGATTGCCAGAGGTTCGGATATAGATGCTTGTTCGTAACTCATACCGGCAGGAATAGGCAAGCAACTACCTTGGGGCATGACAATATATTCGGATAAGCAACCTTCGGCTTGTCCCGGACAACCAAGAAATCGTAATTTGCGACAGGTGTGCGGCCTTCCTGCAAGGCATTGGTCGCATGTTCCACAAGGCATCGCCGGTTCGATAGCGATACGGTCACCTACGCGTAACGAACTGACTGAGCTTCCCGTTTTTTCCACTTCGCCTGCACCTTCATGGCCGACAGTAAAAGGATATTGTACAACCTGCGAACCGATTTTTCCCGATAAATAATAGTGTACATCCGATCCGCATACTCCTACAGCATGCATACGGATCAATACATCGTTGTCGTTTTGTATGTCAGGTTTGGGTATCTCACGTAATTCCATCTGTCTGAGATCCGTTAACTGCATGGATTTCATATCTCCGCTATTTAAAATTCAGCCATAAAGGTAAACATTTTTTGTGATTTATAATTAATCTAAATAAAAATTGCAGGAATATGGTACGATTAGATTTTATACCGGATAATCTCCAAATAGTGCAAAATCCTAAAAATAAAAAATCGCAATCATTGGATAACAATTGATTGCGATTTTTACTGTGCCCAGGACGAGACTCGAACTCACACGGGCTAACGCCCACTACCCCCTCAAAGTAGCGTGTCTACCAATTCCACCACCTGGGCAAATTTGTATTCAAAAATATCTGATTCAACAATTTGAAGAATTTTGAAATCTCAAATTAGGAATTATGGAATGGTTGTACCCAGAACAGGACTCGAACCTGCACATCCTTGCGGACACTAGTCCCTGAAACTAGCGCGTCTACCAATTCCGCCATCTGGGCTTATAATTTTTGAGGCTGCAAAAGTAGCCATTTTTTTATTCATACCAATGTTTACACTAAAAAGTTTCGTAATTTTTTTCAAAATTGTAACTTCTTATCAACAATATCGTAAATATTGTTACCTTTGCAAATTCGAGTTAAACAACATAATGTCTAATCTCATTAATTTTTCAAACAACAAATTTTTTAATGACAACACCATCAAAAAGCAAAGAGCTGGAAAAAGAGCTCGAATTTGACGCTAAAGAAGTGCCTGCAGATGAGGCAGTAACCGAAGCAGAAATCGCTGCTGAAGAATCTGAACCTGAAGTAGAGGTCGAAGAAGAGGAAGAAGAATCTTTTGAAGACGAAGGAGCTGAAGAAGTAGTTCAGGAAATCAAAAAAATCAAAAAAGAAGAGGTATCGCTGGAAAACTTCAATTGGGATACATATTCTAATGTGCCTAATTTGTATTCGAGTACAGAGCGGTCCCAGATGGAAGCCATGTACGACAAAACATTGTCGTCGATCACCGAAAACGAAATTATTGACGGGAAAGTTATTGCCATGAACAAACGTGAAGTGGTGATAAACATTGGTTTCAAATCGGAAGGCGTTGTAAGTATGAACGAATTCCGTTACAACCCCAACCTGAAAGTAGGTGACACGGTTGAAGTATATGTTGAAAGTTCGGAAGATAAAAACGGACAACTGATTCTTTCGCATCGTACGGCACGTTCTATGCGTTCGTGGGATAGAGTCAACCAAGCGCTTGAAAATAATGAGGTTATTACCGGTTATATCAAATGCCGTACAAAAGGCGGTATGATCGTGGATATCTTCGGTATTGAAGCATTCTTGCCCGGATCTCAGATTGACGTGAAACCTATTCGCGACTATGATGTATTTGTCGGTAAAACAACCGAGTTCAAGATCGTTAAGATCAATCATGAATTCAAGAATGTTGTTGTATCGCACAAAGCACTTATTGAAGCCGAGCTGGAACAACAGAAAATAGAAATTATTTCGAAACTCGAAAAAGGCCAGGTACTCGAAGGTACGGTTAAAAACATCACTTCGTATGGTGTATTTATCGACCTGGGTGGCGTCGACGGCTTGATCCATATTACTGACTTGTCGTGGGGACGTGTTACCCATCCTGAAGAAGTAGTCCAACTGGATCAAAAACTAAATGTAGTAATTCTGGATTTTGACGATGCCAAGAAGAGAATAGCCTTGGGTTTAAAACAATTGACACCTCATCCGTGGGATGCGTTAGACACCAACCTGAAAGTGGGCGATACGGTTACTGGAAAAGTGGTCGTGATAGCCGATTACGGCGCATTTGTCGAAATTTCACCGGGTGTGGAGGGTTTGATCCACGTATCGGAAATGTCTTGGTCACAGCATCTGCGTAGTGCACAGGAGTTCCTGAAAGTGGGTGATCTTGTCGAAGCGCAAATCCTTACTCTGGATCGTGACGATCGTAAGATGTCATTGGGTATGAAACAACTCAAACCCGATCCATGGGATCAGATAGATGTAAAATATGCTGTTGGATCACAACATGTAGCCAAAGTGCGTAATTTTACCAACTTTGGAGTATTTGTAGAAATAGAAGAAGGTGTCGATGGTTTGATCCATATTTCCGACCTGTCGTGGACCAAGAAGGTAAAACATCCTTCGGAATTCACCCAGATAGGAGAAGACATCAATGTAGTGGTTCTTGAAATCGATAAGGAAAATCGCCGGTTAAGCTTAGGACATAAACAATTGGAAGAAAATCCATGGGATGTGTTTGAAAGCATTTTCACCGTTGATTCGATACATGAAGGAACCGTTGTCGAAATCTTTGATAAGGGAGCTATTGTTGCTTTGCCTTATGGTGTGGAAGGTTTTGTAACGCCGAAACACATGATTAAAGAAGACGGTACTCCCGCCAAATTGGATGAAAAATTGGATTTCAAGGTCATTGAGTTCAATAAAGCCACGAAGCGTATCATCTTGTCGCATAGTCGTGTTTTTGAAGATTTGCGCAAAGAAGACCATCATTCGGGCAAACAACGTTCGGCAAGCGAAGAAACCAAATTAGCTGCTAAAAAACTGAAAGCGTCACTTGAAAGAACCACTTTCGGCGATATAACCGAATTGGCTGCTTTGAAGGAGGAAATGGAAGCAACAGAAAAGAAAAGCGCTAAGAAAAAAGTGAAAGCTGCATCCGAAGACGAATCAGGAGCGAAAGAGGTGAAAAAGGTAAAGAAAGCTGAAGAAGCACCTGTAGTCGAAGCTACTACAGATGACGCTGAAGAAGCAATTAAACCTGTAACCGAAGCCACAGCTGACATCGAAGAAGCGGTTGCTGAAAAGAAAGAGCCGAAAGCCAAAAAAGAAAAGAAAGAAGACGAATCAGATAAAGAATAATTGTAATCATTAACAAAATTTCAGTTATGGATTTTAAAGTTGAACAACAACCCAATTACACCCTTATCAGGGTTTTACACGAAAAATTGGATACTCATGTTGCTCCGAGTCTAAAGTCGGAATTGGTTCTGATATCGGGTAATGGTGAAAAAAATATTATCCTTGATTTGAGTAAGTGTCGTTATTGCGACTCATCAGGACTAAGTTCTATCCTCGTTGCCAACAGGTTGTGTAAAAATGCAGGTGGTATGTTCGTCTTGACCGGACTGAATGATGCAGTGGAACGCCTGATCACCATTTCGCAGCTCGATACGGTATTGAATATTACTCTTTCCGTTGAAGATGCTGTGACTATGATCGAAAAGTCCTGAAGCATGCTAAAAATACAAATCGGTAACAAGTTTATATAATTGTTACCGGTTTGTTTTCTTATCTTCAGCCAGTTTCGGGAAAGATAGTGTAATCATGACATTTTCGGTTACCATTCTGGGAAGTGGTGCTGCATTGCCTACAACACAGCGATTTCCAACTGTTCAGGTCTTACAGTCCGGCGAACGTATATATGTAATTGATTGTGCTGAAGGAATGCAAATGCAATTCCGACGGTATTACTTGAAATTTAACCAAATACGATCTATTTTTATCTCACATTTACATGGAGATCACGTATTTGGACTTCCAGGTTTATTATCTTCATTAAGTTTATTGGACAGGACGGAACCAATAGAAATTTTTGGACCGCCGATGTTGGAAGATTGGTTAATGGGACAGTTGAAATATTTTGTTCCATTGTCTTTTCCTATTCATTTTCATAGTTTAACGACAAAAGAACCAGCCGTTATCTATGAGGATAAGCAATTAACGGTAACTTGCTTTCCGTTGAAACATCGTATCCCGACCTGGGGATATCTTTTTAGGGAAAAAGCTAAGTTGCTGAATATCCGTAAGGATATGATCGATTTTTATCATATCCCCATACGGGATATACCTTCTATCAAGGCGGGATCCGATTTTCGAACTGGCGACGGCCAGTTGGTGGAAAACTACAGACTCACTTATCCACCGGTGAGTTCCCGTTCGTATGCTTATTGTTCCGATACCGTTTACATGGAAAACCTGCATGATATTGTCCGGGATGTAGACCTGCTTTTTCATGAGGCTACCTATGCAAGTGACGGCAATTTGCGAGTAAAAGAAACCTTTCATTCTACGGCTGAGGAAGCAGCAAAGGTTGCCAAAGCAGCTAATGTCGGAAAATTGGTTATCGGGCATTTTTCATCACGTTATAAAGATATCGACCAGCTTTTGGAGGAAGCCAGAAATATTTTTCCAAATACAGAGGCGGCTGAGGACGGCAAGGTTTTCACAATAGAACAGAAGAGTCGGCCGGAATAATAAAAACGACAAACAAACGTTTATAAAGTCTAAAGTTTTCAGGTTTAATTTTATGTTGTGACAATGAAAACCTGAGAGCCGGAATTTGAAACTCAAAAAAATGAATGTCTATAACTTGAGATTGAAGTGGAAACTTTTCTTGCTGATTTGCGCCATTTTCATCGGGTTATGTTCTTTACTGTATACCAGTTATCTGATCAGGAAGTTATCAGCCGAAGAGCGGAAAAAAATTGAATTGTGGGCCGAAGCAACCCGGCTCATGATCGATGCGGAGAATGACGACAGCAACCTTGATTTCTATTTACGTGTTATAGAAAACAATACGACTATTCCGGTAATTATACTGGATCAAAACCAGAAAATTAACTCGTACAGAAATCTGGATTCCACAAAGGTTCACAAGCCGAAATATGTTGCCCGACAGTTGGAGCGGATGAAAGATAAATATGAGCCTATCGTAATCGATCTTGGCGATGATAAACAATATGTTTATTATGATGATTCGTCCATATTATATCAGCTTTCCTATTATCCTTATGTCCAATGGGGAATTATCATTTTGTTTGTTGGTGTAGCATACTTTGCATTCAGTTCTTCACGTAAGTCGGAGCAAAACCAGGTATGGGTCGGATTATCGAAAGAGACGGCCCATCAGTTGGGAACGCCCATCTCATCGTTGCTGGCTATTACCGAGATGCTCAAAACCCAGGTGGATGATCAGGCTTTGATAGGTGAACTGGAGAAAGATGTATCACGCTTGAATGCTATCACCGAACGTTTTTCGAAAATAGGTTCTAAACCTGCCACGCCAATGACCGATGTGGGGCAAGCCATTGCGCAAGGTCTCAGCTATATTCGTAAACGTTCGTCCGACAAGGTGAATATTCGTTTCGACCAGCCGGAACAACCTGTCATGGTACCGTTGAGTGAACCGTTATTTGGTTGGGTGATCGAAAATCTGTGTAAAAACGCTTTGGATGCCATGTCGGGTTCCGGGACAATTTCAGTTGAACTTAAAAGTTTCCGCAACCAAGTTATTATAGATGTGAGCGATACCGGTAAAGGTATTCCCAAGCGAAGGCACAAGGCGGTTTTTAAACCCGGATTTACGACAAAATCAAGAGGATGGGGACTTGGTTTGTCGCTCACGAAACGTATCATAGAAGATTATCACGATGGACGTATTTTTGTGTTGCGTTCCGAAGCCGATAAAGGAACTGTATTCAGAATAATCTTGAAGACGACAAATGTAACATTTTTGCGTCCGGGTGAAAAATAAGGACAAGTTTCAAGCTGGAATCCTGATCAATGTAGCTTGGTTCCGATCAGATGAATGAATTCTTCGCGCGTACGGTGGTCTTTTAAAAAGATACCCGTGAATGCCGAAGTAGTTGTTACCGAATTTTGCTTTTGTACACCGCGCATTATCATACAGAGGTGTTGAGCTTCGATGACTACTGCCACTCCCATGGGTGAAAGCGCTTCCTGTATGCAATCGCGT
This sequence comes from Bacteroidales bacterium, assembly GCA_031551645.1. Lineage (GTDB taxonomy): Bacteria > Bacteroidota > Bacteroidia > Bacteroidales > UBA4181 > JAIRLS01. The sequence continues at coordinate 13,306 of JAVBNI010000091.1, forward strand.
ATTTCCATCGTAAGCCGTTCCTGTACTTGCAATCGTCGCGAAAACGCATCTACCACGCGGGCTATTTTACTTAATCCGGTGATTTTCCCATCGGGAATATATGCTACGTGAGCTTTTCCGAAAAAAGGTATTAAATGGTGTTCGCACATCGAGTACATTTCAATGTCCTTTACCAATACCATTTGGCTGTAACTTTCGTGAAACAATGCAGAGCAGATGATTTCTTTCGGGTTAATATGATAGCCTTCCGTAAGAAATTCCATCGATTTGGCCACCCTCAACGGGGTTTTTTCAAGCCCTTCACGTTCCGGATCAGGTACAATATGTTTTAGTACTTCGCTATAGAGGTCTGATAACTGGTCGATACGATCCATGGTAATTAATCCAAGGTTAATTCTACAAAATTATTTTCACTTTCTTCAAGCCGGATCCGGTGTAACGTTGCTCCAAGATCGGCAATAGGTTGTTCGAGCTTACGCCAGATGGCTGTGACCATATTTTCCGATGAAGCGATCAATCCTTGCATGAAACCCACTTCAATATTGATGTTTTTATGATCCATTTTTTCGATGACATGTTCCTGTATCAATTCGCTGAGCAATTTGAGATTAATGACACAACCCGTTTCAGGATTCATCTCTCCCCGGACAGTAACATATAAAGTATAATTATGTCCGTGCCAATTCGGATTGGAACATTTTCCAAATACTTCGGCATTTTTTTCGTCGCTCCAGTCAGGCCGGAACATCCGGTGCGCTGCGTTGAAACGTTCTCGGCGGGTTAAATATAACACTTGTGAATATTGAAAATGATTAAGGAAACAAAGGAAAGAAAAAAATGTAATATGGACAATCGAAGTTTTTTAGAAAACTCGAATGAAATACAAACTATACGGCCATTCGTTATTTAAATGATTAGAGATCATTCGTAAATAACATTTACAAATAAAGGTAATAAGATAAGGTCATGTTTTACAGGGTACTCAATGCTATTAAGGTTATCTTGGGAAAATAAAGTTTTGCCGCGTTTAGTCGAAACCTTATTTCTGCGAATACAGAAATTTACAACATTGTACTTTATTGCCAATAATTGTTTACCCTACTTGCTTGCGTAAATATGAATGGGAGACACAAATTAATTCATGCCATGACAGCTATCTGCAGATGATTTTTTAATATCCACATTCTCAAGAATATTATTCATCACAGTTGCAATCGCACAAAGAGAGTGCTATTTTTATTTGATCTTTTTAGTGAGATTAAAGGATTGATCTTCACCGCTTAAACTCATTGATGTATCATTGAAATTACCGGAAACCCATGTTTTGGATTTGGTATCGGAACTATCCAGAGTTTTAATAATTATGTTATTGCCATCCAATGCATAATAGTAACTTGTCCAGAGATTATTATAAGGGTCATCGCCAATAGGTATTGATACATACCTACAATCACCATTATCAATAAATCGGAACCAATATTCCGTATCATCAATTGTTTGCGACCAGGTTGTTCCAAAAAGCGCATCTTTTTTGTCGTCATCTTTTTTGGAACATGTCGTCATAAGACAAATACAGAGCAAAACCAATGATACCGTGAAAAAATGTTTCATATTATTTTTATTATTGTCCGCCTGTCCGGAGCTGTTGTTTCATTATGTTTTTGAAATTGTATTTCGATTTGAGTTTTTGGTCAAATTCTTCTTGGGTCACGATGTCGTAACCTTGCGGGATTTGGAATTGACCTTCGTCTACAGGCTGATTCAATGTTACATTTTTCAATTTGTATATGGCTTCGTTCCCGTTCTCATCCCGGAGAATGTAAGCTACCATCAGTCCGGGATTTTTTTGTGCACGTTCCATGTTCCAATCGATCTGAGCAGGCAGTTTGGCATCCAGGTCGTTCGTGAAACAGGCTTCGATAAATAACTTATAAGCAGGTGAGTATTTGATACTTTTGTCGTCTGTTAACATTGCTTGCGGGTCGCCCGACAATAAAGCATGCATCTTGTAAAGGCTATGGTCAGGTTTGCCGTCCGCATCCTTTCCCTCTTTTACAGGCACTTCGATGGAATGAATGGCACATTGGTATTCGCCGAATTTACCCGTCTTTTTTGTTACAGAGGCATCGTTGGCATTGGTTATTTTCAGGAAGTAGTCCGTAAACCCTATCTCATTTGTCGAATGGTTAACAGGCGACTTTATAGCTGCCGAAAGCCCCATCAGATTGATAACCGAGTATGAAACTTTTCCTTTCAGGTCGATAATGGTTACAGGCGATGCACCAAACATATTGGCCATTGGATTACCCGTCATATCCGCCCTGATATAGTCCGAAGTGAATGTATATACGGGCGATCCCAAATAGATACTCATCAAGAGCGCCGGAGACGGTGTTGCTGATTGGGCGGATGCATCGTCGTCAGAATCCGATTCTTCATTGTTGCCGTATATTTCCTGCATCATCAAAGGATTTTTATACAAATTCAATAAGATTTCCTCGTCTGTACCCGTCATCCCTTTACTTCTTGCTATCTGGACAGCCTTTTTCCCATCAGGTGTTTTGGCAAACTTTTTTACATCGTTTTCAACATCCATGCCGTATTCAAGCAAAGCAGCACTGATGCTCTTCCCGGTAACGGGGAAAACAATCGCTGGTTGCGCCGGGATCCCCTCATTGCCACCGACGGAAGGTGAAAATGTTTCCTGCGGATTATCTCCCATGGCCGGTTGATTTTCAGCATTAGTCGTATTGCTGTTACCTGGCTTGTTGTCGGCATTATTGTTATTCAGAACTTTTTCAGCGGCCTTATTCTTTGCCTTGTTGAGAACCCCGCCAAGTTGAGCACCAGCATTCGCCGAAACAAAAAACAGTATTGTAAGTACAAAAAAAACACTTTTTCATCTTATATCACTTTGTGCCGGTGAAATATATATCAATATTTAACTTCTTTATCCGGCATATATTATTTCTACAAAGGTAAGTGTTGATTTTGAGATATGATCAAACAAAGATTTGTTTTTATTAACAAATGTAGCTTAATAGCATCAACATAGTTGCAAACAAATAATCGTCAAAAATTTAGATAGACGTGGCAAATCTTTGCAATCCGATCGATTTGTAAAAGACTGATAAAAATTTGCAAACAATCTATTTGGCTAAAACACAATCAAACACAATCAAAAAATAATTATTCATTCATTCAATTATTCAACATTATACGGAAGCGTGAACCAAAACCGTGAACCAATGCCAACTTCGGATTCCACCCCGATACTGCCATTCAATTGTTCGATAATGCTTTTACAGATGGATAATCCCAATCCTGTCCCTTTTGAGAAATGATCCAATTTCGCAAAACGCTCAAAGACTTGGTCCAATTGATCGGGCGCAATACCGATCCCTGAGTCTTCAACATAAAATTCGAGATTGTTGTCATCGATTTGCCGATAACCTACAACAATACTACCCTTCGAAGTGAATTTTAATGAATTGTTAATCAGATTGGTAATAACTTGTGTCAATCGTTTTTTATCGCTGCGAATATGATATTCAGGTGATTGGTAATCGAATAAGATCGAAATGCCCTTGTTTTCCTTTACTTGATACGAACATACGATTTCGTCGCACAACGTATGCGTATTCAAATCGCCAGTACTGAATTCCAGTATACCGGCCTCCATTTTTGAGAAATCGAGTATATCGGTGATCAATTGCAACAACAGTTGATTACTTTGCTGAATAATTTGGTGGTAGCGGTCCCGTTTGTTGTAGTTGTCCTCTTTCGCCAATAGTCCAGAAAAACCGACAATGGCATTCAGGGGAGTACGGATTTCGTGGCTCATATTGGCCAGGAATGCTGTTTTTAGGTGATCCATGCGTTCCGCTTTATCTTTAGCCAGTACCAGTTGTGCTTCTATATTTTTCTGGTTAGTGATGTCGACACTGGTAACGACATGCGCCAATTGCCCGTCGATCCAGTCGAACGCGGCACTGAAAACACGAAACCATGCCCCGTCGAACGGACGCTGATAATCCCATGAGTAGACTTTTGTAGGATTACCATTTTCATCAATCAAGTGATACTTGGGGCAAAAATCGCATTCGCTGGTCTTGTCCGTATAAAGAGCCTGCCAACATTTTTTACCCTTGAAATGCTTAATTCCCCCGTAAGGTGCAGCCATCGATGCGTTGGCATATAACATGTCGTGGTTGTCAAACGAATTGACGTAAATGTCCACGCCCATGTTGTTCATGATGCTTTCCAGGGTTTTGCTGGCGCGTATTCCTCTTTCGTGGTATTCCCTTACCACCACTTCCCTGGCCAGCAGGCCAGATATGTGCGCAATCGTTTGCAGTTCGTCTTCCTTGCAGGGTGTAAATTTCTCATTGTCGGCAAATCCGATAAACCCGATGATCTTTCCGTCTTTATCCCTGATGGAATTTATCCACAAACTTTCGACCTCGAAAAAATCGAGAATTTCTAGTTCCTCCTCTGTTTTGTCTATATTTCTCCGGACATAGACTGGCTTTTTACTGATGAACAGGTGTGCTATATCCTTTGCAGTAAACTTGCGTCGCAATGTTTTATTTTCATTACCGATGGTTTCCTTTAAATGAAAAAATCGGAATCCGTCGGTTTGATATACAAAACCCCGCTTACAGCGAAAGTATTCGCAAATACAGGAAAACGATTCCTGTATTTTCTTTTTAACCGGCTGATCGCTATTGATCAGTTCAAGACAACGAAGTATCAGAGCAAACAAATTTTCCTTATTTGTATCCATATCCGCAAACTTGGGAAAACCATCGGGTATCAGTTGTTTTAACAGTGCAAAGATATTACATTTTTCGAGTACTATAGATATAAGATGTGGCAAATTGAGCAGACAAATCATTTTTACAAATCTCATAGAACCAATTGCCGGTACTGTTCTTTTGGTTTCATGGCATCACCAAAGATTGTTTTACCACCGTATCGGTAGAATATATTGCATTCTGAAAAGCGTGACGGCGTACACGGTGCCAATAAGTTGATTGATAATAGTTCAAGGTTAGATAATGTTCATTATCTTTATTAACCCCGATTATGATTGTTTTTCTAAAAATTTATCCCTGCTTTACGTGCTTGTGAATGTTGTAATTGTCTCTTGATATGGTACAAGTGCCCATCTTTTACTAATTTCGATCCAGTTTGTTTAAACCAGAAAGAAACATTGCTTTCCGCACATAAACCGTGAATTTCCATTATCCAATCGAAATTACAGATACGCGCCTCATTACCCGATTCACCGCCCACTACTACCTGTGCTACCCACGTGCCGATATTGTAAGGCCTCAAGTCAATCCGGTCTAAAATAGGTTCGCAAATGATGATTTTGTGTTTGATTGGGGCAGCCATGTAAATAGGTAGACGATAATCCGCTCGGTCTTGGTTTTCAACAGTACAACAGATGGTTACGTTGTCGTAACCATTATCCCAATCGTCGGGTAATACCGTATGAAAACGATCTATCCGTTTGGTTATCATCGTAAAATTCACATCGCTGCGAAGGCGTATCATTTGCCATGCTTCGGTACGCCAAAGATCGGCATCTTCAACGAAGAAATCGGAAGTAAAACAGGTATATAGATGTGTGCCTGATGGAATCTTATATGTTCCGTCCCGTTTTTTACGGACAGGCAAATCAAAGCTTTTTGTTTTGGTGACAACCGTACTATCTATACCACGTTTTGAATCGCCTCGATATACATAGCAATGCTTACAGCCTGCACTTAACTTGTGGCAGCCATGCCATGGGTTCCATATCGATGACATTTTTGGAAATCAAATATTTTCCTGCGCGGCACGCAACGTATTGCGCAACAACGAAACAATGGTCATAGGGCCTACTCCTCCAGGCACAGGCGTGATATAACTACATTTTGGTGCTACTTCATCAAATTTTACATCGCCTTTGAGTTTCCACCCCGATTTTGTTTCGGTTGAAGGTACCCGGGTAGTGCCCACATCAATCACTACTGCGCCATCTTTCACCATGTCGGCAGTGACGAATTCGGGTTGTCCCATGGCAGCGATGATAATATCCGCCTGACACGTAATATCAGGAATATTCCATGTGCGGCTGTGGCAAATGGTAACTGTGGCGTCACCCGGTTTGCTTTTTTGCGCCATCAGCATACTAACCGGTTTGCCGACAATATTGCTACGACCCAGTACAACACAATGCTTACCCGAGGTTTCGATGTTGTAGCGGCTCAGCAATTCCATAATTCCTGCCGGAGTGGCCGATACGAAGCATGGCAAACCAATCATCATTCGACCGACATTTACAGGATGAAATCCGTCAACATCTTTTGACGGCGAAACAGCTTCGATGATTTTCTGCTCGTTGATATGTTTCGGAAGAGGTAGTTGTACGATAAATCCGTCTATATCACTATCGGTGTTCAGGCATTCAATCCTGCCGAGCAATTCCTCTTCCGTCACGTCGTCTTCGTAGCGGACAAGTGTAGATTTGAAACCTACCTGTTCACAGGCTTTCACTTTATGCGCCACATAGGTTTCGCTACCTCCGTCGTGACCAACCAATATGGCTGCCAAATGCGGTACTTTGGTTCCCCGTGCCCGCATGATATCTACGTCGGCTTTTATCTCGGCCTTTATTTCATCGGCTATTTTTTTTCCGTCTATTAACTGCATTTTTTATTTGTAATGATGAATGTGATTAGATTGGCAAAATTAAAAATTATTTCCATGCATTTTGGAATGTACACGGATACTGCAACAAAAAGATTAATTTTGCGTGATTTTTATTGAAATATGCGTAGTATTCCCAGAATTACTTTAAATAACATATATGTTGTTCTGATTATCCGCCTGCTTATTGTCATGCTGTTGTTCAGCATGTGCCGGATGATCTTTTATTTATTCAATTTCGGGATGTTTCCCGGTATGACTTTGGGACATTTCCTATACCTGATGTATGGTGGGTTGAAATTTGATCTCACAGCTACAATTTATACCAATGTTTTTTTTATTACCGGCAATTTACTCCCATTTCAGTTCAGGCTCCGGCGCGGTTACCAAACTGCCATGAAATGGATCTTCGGAATATCCAACGGGGTGGCTTTGGCTTTTAATTGTGTAGATATTATTTATTACCGATTTACATTACGGCGTACTACCTGGGCTGTGTTTCAGGAATTTTCGAATGATAAAGGCAACTTTCCCCTGATCGGCCGGTTTTTTATCGATTACTGGTATGTATTGCTGGTTTGCATTGGGTTGATCATTCTGATGATGTGGCTGTATGGCAGATTGAAAATTAATCCTCAACCAGTTATCCGTAACAAATGGGTATATTATCCTGTGTGTACCGTACTGATGGGATTGTCACTCGGATTGTGTGTTGCCGGTGCACGCGGAGGCTTTGCTCATAGTACCCGTCCTATAACCATCAGTAACGCTACCATTTATACCAATCAACCGACAGAAATAGGTATTGTGCTTAATACACCATTTTCCATTTACCGTACCATTGAGCGTGTTACTTATAAAAAACTTGATTATTATTCGCCGGATGAGCTGGCTTCTATTTATACTCCTATTCATTTACCCAAGGATACGGGAATGTTCCGGCGTAAGAATGTCGTTATTTTCATCATAGAGAGCATGAGCAAGGAAAATATCGGAGTACTGAATAAAGATTTGGATGGTGGAAACTATAAAGGCTATGCGCCGTTTCTTGACACCTTGGTAAGCAAAAGTTACACATTTAATCACTCATTTGGTAATGGGATCCGTTCTATTGAAGCCATGCCGTCAATATTAGCCAGCATCCCATCGTTTCCGGATCCTTATGTGTTGTCGATATATGCCAATAATACAATAAAGGGACTTGCAGCAATTCTGGCAGAAAAAGGCTATGATTGCTCATTTTTTCATGGTGCGCCAAATGGCTCTATGGGATTTGATTCTTTTGCCAAGATGGCAGGATTTCAACATTATTATGGTAAGAATGAATATGGAAATGACGCGGATTTTGATGGAATGTGGGGGATTTGGGATGAGCCTTTTTTCCAGTATTTTGCCCAAACACTTAATCAAAAGCAGGAACCATTTTTCGGGACGCTATTCTCTGTAAGTTCGCACCATCCATTTGCTGTTCCAAAAGAATATGAAGGTGTATTCCCGAAAGGAACGCAGCAAATCCATCAGTGTATAGGCTATACGGATATGGCTTTACGCAAGTTTTTTGAAACAGCCTCACGTATGCCGTGGTTTAAAAATACCTTGTTCGTGCTTGCGGCCGACCACACCACCCAGGTGGAATATCCCAAGAGCCATACGGCAATAGGCCCATTTCTCATTCCGATCATTTTGTACGATCCTTCCGGCGAGTTGCAGGGCTTTGAGACGCAGCATGTAGTACAGCAAATTGACATCATGCCTACCGTGTTAAATTATCTGCATTATGACAAGCCTTATTTTGCATTCGGCTTTGATGCATTATGTTGCGATTCTACCCAAAATACATTTGCCATAAATTACAACAATGAAATTTACCAAGTGTACAAGGACAATTATGTGTTTCAAACACAGGTAGAAAGTCCAATCGCGTTATATGATTACGAGGTTGATCCATTAATGACAACTAATCTGATAGAACGGTATCCGGAACTGGTAAACGAATTTACCATTATGTTCCGGGCATTTTTACAACAATATAATAATCGATTGATCGATAATGATATGGTTGTAAAAAAGGTTAAAGAAAATTAATAATTGGATAATAAAATTTTAATAGTCAGCATATGAGACGTTTTATTCAAAAGGTAAGCGAAGTTATATTGAATAAAATGATGTGATTTTTTGAAGACGACTCGTTTAATTTCTTATTAGGTTTTGCAATAATATATGAATACTATATCAGCAGTAATTATTACCTTTAACGAAGAAAGGAATATTGAAAGATGTTTAAAGTCAGTACAACGTGTTGCTGATGAGATTATTGTGGTTGATTCGTTTTCGATTGATCATACAGAGACAATTTGTAAGCGATATGGAGTACGTTTTATTCAAAATAAATGGCCGGGCTATGGTCAACAAAAGAATTTAGGAATTGAATTAGCCGGTGGTTCATATATTTTGTCGATTGATGCTGATGAAGTTCTTAGCGACGCCTTGATACAGTCTATTTTAAATGTGAAAGCCTCGAATCATCCGGCGGATGGCTATAAAATGAAACGTTTGAATAATTATTGCGGACGAAAATGGATCCGGCATAGTGGATGGTATCCCGATGTTAAAGTCAGGTTGTGGAAAAAAGGAAAAGGACAATGGGATCATGCCGAAGTACATGAAACCTTAGTAATGGATGCTGAAGCGAATATGGATTGGTTGAATGGCGACTTGCTGCATTATACTTATCATTCCATTTCGGATCATGTTAGAATAATAGATCAGTATGCGACTTTATCTGCTCAGAAATATTTTGCAAATGGTAAAAAAACGAATGCTATCTCTATTATAGGCAAAACAATTTTCTGTTTTTTCCGCGACTATTTTTTGCGACTGGGAATTTTGGATGGTTATTACGGTTTTGTACTATGTGCCATTACATCGTTTGGGACCTTTTTAAGATATATTAAATTGAAGGAATTACAAAAAGGATAACGTATAGAATAACTGAGTAACTGAATAATCAATGAATTTACTTTATTTTATCACCGGAAACAACCTCAATCTTCATAGCCAGTGTTATTTTTCTATTTTATCTTTTTGGGCACAGGAACACATTGAAAATGTATATATCTATACAGATTTTCCTGATTACTATCGATGTCTGGACGGCAAAGTTCATATACGGATTTTGACTCAGGAACAGATATTGGATTGGAAGGGTCCTGCCAATAATTATTTCCGGGTAAAGATAAAGTTGATGGAAGATTATTGTCAACGTCAAGAAATCGCAAAACCATTTATCTATTTAGATACTGATACATTTCTATGCCGGCCATGTGGTGATTTGATATCTGGTTTAGAAGCCGGGAAAGCTTTTATGCATAAAAAAGAAGGCTTATTGCGAAAAATGAAACATTCGGGAGCACGAATGTGGAAGCAAATGCACGATCGGACATTTGGAGGTATTATGATTACTCAAAACACATGTATGTGGAATGCCGGATTAATAGCATTACCAGCATACCGGCAAGCCGAAATCATTAATCAGGCTTTGACCATATGCGATGAAATTAATCATTTGGGAGTAAGACATTTTTTAGTGGAACAATGTTCGGTATCTATCACATTGAATGAACATTTTGAGTTGCAACCGGCAGATCAATGGATAGGCCACTATTGGGCGGCTAAAGATTATTGGGCGCGTCCGATTGCTGATTTTTTTTTGTACGTTTATCTGAATAACCTGACAATTGATGAAACTGTGGGTCTAATGAAAAATTTTGATTTCACACAGATACCTGTTTACAAGTGGGGAAATAACACACGAAGGAAGATCATGGGTTTTGCCGAGAAACACTTTCCAGATAAAGATAAAGAATGGATCACATCTCGCCTTGGTTAATCTATTTTTCAGACCTTATCAATCGCACACCCTAACCTGATAAAGGCCGAACTATAGCTGATATTGAAATATATTGAGTTGAAATAGTTGTAAAAAAGAAAGATAATGATTATTTTGATGGATCTTGAAAGTATTGTTTCAGTTTTCTTTTTAGATATTTCTTGTTTTTAAAACAAGATAACTCGTTGGAGTCAATTTTAAAAATATGATTTCCTATTGGTTTCCTATTTATTATGATACGAGGATCATCAATTTCGACAGGAGCAGAAAGTAGTATTTCAAAATCAATATATTTTTGTGCTAAAATAGTCTGTATATCCTCGATCTTTACAGGATAATCAATCATTAACGAAACATTGGGACGTATGGCGCCGATTCGCGCCCACGTCGGGGGAATAAGTGTATTAGCCGTAATTTCAGCATGGTTATTAAACCATTTAGCCGGAGCTGTCACAATTTTATCCGGGTTTGTATTAAGCCATGCTCCCCACCAGCTAAAAGAACTGTTGGCTATAATATTGTGCTTGCATAGGCTCATCAATTGCATATCCCGGAAACTGTTTTTTCCTGAATTCCCTTCAACATAAACAGCTTGGGGGAGTTCCAGATGCTGTTTTACCCAATTTATATCGTCGGAAAAAACAAAAAATACCGGATTTTCGGTTTTTGACAAAATCAAAGATGCAGCTTCCTTGTAATAATCCACAGTGCAAATGTCACCAAAAGTGATCCGTTGATGAGGTTTCAGATAGTCGCCCCGTCTGATATGTATCGATACAGATTCTGTTGATTCAATTTGCTTTGCATAACCGGCATTGTGCGAATCGTTTATTGGGACAAAGCTGAAATCGGATAATAATTGATTACGGATGGAATCAATATAAGCGTACTCCTGCCAAAATCCGCGTAACCAGAGTTTTCCTTTAGGAACAACCGGATGAGCAATATCTCCACAATCAGTGGAGCAATCTCTTTTAAAAACTTTTTTAGACACGTCGCCCAGCAGGAAAAGCGGACGGGCGATGATGCCGGGCATATAATTATCCAATCGGGCAATGTTCGGGAAAATGCGTTTCAGTTCAAATCCGTTGTGATGACGCATCGAAGGCGACGATGTATCAAAAACGATGTTGTTGTATCCCAACGATTGCATGTGCCTGAAAAATGCAAACTGAAACATTTGGTTTCCCAAACCTGCCTGAAAATGAAGTATTTTCATCCTTCTGGTGATTGTTCTTGGTTATTGACCTGCAAAAATGTGCCCATCTCTTTTAGAAGTTCAGAGAAAGCATCAAAATTTTCATGGTACAAATGTATTTTATATTTATCAAAAACCTGTCTCCCTTCGGAATCTATTCTTTTTTTACTTTCGGTAATCACCAGATAATGATGCTTGTTACGATTTACTTTAACATCAAAAAAATATGTTCGTTGTCCAGCCCTCAATAAACTGGTGTATACGCGGCGGTCGGTCTCGTTGTTTTCATGTGTTTGTGTCATTGGATGTTTTTTTAGGTATTTAGTTTTTCCGGATTTTTAATATTGATGGATATATCATTGTTTAGTTTATATGTTTTGATTTTTGCAGGCAGACACTTACACTTTTGACCTGTCCGCCAATCGGTGGGTTGAGTTTAGCTACCCGGACTTCTGCTTGTTCTAATTGTGGAAAATGCATAAAGATGCGGTTGAGAATACGTGAGCATACATGTTCCAGTAAATGCGAGCGGATGTTCATTTCTTGTTTTACTAATTCATACACTTCTGCATAATTCAGTGCATCGCCGATATCATCGCTTTTTGATGCTTCCTCCGTACAGGTTTCCAGCATCAAGTCAATAGTAAAATGGTTGCCGGTTAATTCTTCTTCATGATAACAACCATGATAAGCATAAAATTCCATCTCATTAAGGCGAATTTGTCCCATGATATTTTTTATTAAACAATTGCAAAATTAATTCGAAATTTATCTTTTTCAAATTTATTGGGTAATTTTTGTTTAACTTAATTTAGCCATATTTAATAAACGATATGGATAGTCATAACATCAATGGTTGAAAAAACATGGTAAAGTAGCCATATGTGATCAATATTTACGTCAGATATTCCCCTTTAAACTTTTCAAAAAAATGCAATATTTTTTGTGTATTGGAAATTATTTTCAAAAAATCATATATATTTGCGGCATCAAAAAGACAAGAATGTATCAAAGCACAAACATAAACTCAAATTTTTGGTGGTGGCACACATTGTTTCCTGAACAATGAGGTTGTGTTGTTGTGCCTATATAGCATATAAAGAGCCTGTTGTTCATATCAACAGGCTTTTTTATTTTTATACGTAATGTCTGAGAAAATCAAATATTTTATTCAATAATTAAAAATTCATTTATTATGACAAGGTTAAAAAAAATTGTACTCAACGAGACGGAAATACCAACACAATGGTATAATGTGGTGGCAGAAATGCCCAATAAGCCGATGCCGATCTTGCATCCGGGAACAAAAAAGGCTTTAACGCCGGAAGATTTGTTTCCCATATTTGCAGAAGAGCTAGCCAAACAGGAATTGAATCAAATCGATGCATGGATTGATATACCGGAAGAAATTCTTGAAAAATATAAAATATATCGTCCGACTCCATTAGTGCGTGCTTATAGTTTGGAAAAGGCATTAGATACCCCGGCACATATTTATTTTAAAAATGAAAGTGTTAGTCCGGTTGGGTCACATAAACTGAATTCGGCGCTGGCGCAGGCTTATTATTGTAAGCAGGAAGGTCTGACCAATATTACTACCGAGACAGGAGCCGGTCAATGGGGAACAGCCTTGTCTTTTGCCGCAAAGGCTTTTGGTTTGGAATTAGCCGTTTATATGGTGAAAGTGAGTTACGAACAAAAGCCATATCGTCGTTCGCTCATGCAGACTTGGGGTGCGCAGGTGATTGCATCGCCGAGCATGTCGACTAAGGCTGGTCGCAAAATTCTCACTGACAACCCGACATATCAGGGAAGTTTGGGAACAGCTATTTCCGAAGCCATCGAACTGGCCATGCAAACTTCCGGTTGTAAATATACTTTAGGCAGTGTATTGAATCATGTGTCGCTGCATCAGACTGTAATTGGGCTCGAAGCCGAAAAGCAAATGGAAATAGCCGGCGAATATCCTGATATTGTCATCGGATGTTTTGGTGGAGGTTCCAATTTCTCGGGCATTTCTTACCCGTTCTTGCGTCACAGTTTTAAGAATGGTAATAAGACACGGTTTATTGCAGCCGAACCGGCTTCGTGTCCTAAGCTGACGCGTGGCGTGTTCCAATACGATTTTGGTGATGAAGCCGGATATACTCCATTGTTACCCATGTATACACTTGGACATAATTTTGCACCTGCACATATCCATGCAGGGGGATTACGTTATCACGGTGCCGGCACCATTATCAGCCAGTTGCTGAGAGACAAACTGATTGAAGCGGTAGATATCAATCAGTTGGACTCATTCAAAGCGGGCGTTCTTTTTGCGCAGACAGAAGGAATCGTTCCTGCTCCGGAATCATCGCATGCTATCGCAGCAGCAGTTAACGAAGCCTTGAAAGCCAAAGAGGAAGGAACTCCGAAAACGATTCTTTTTAATCTTTCGGGGCATGGTTTGGTAGACATGGCTGCATATGACCAGTATTTCGCCGGTGATCTTACAAATTATACTTTGACCGATGAAGATATTGCAAAAAATATTGCCGGATTAGAAAAGATAATTTGAAATTATAGGTATATATAAAGACGACGTGTGACCACTCTGCACGTCGTCTTTTTCGTGTTATCTTGTTTCATAGGATAGTCTTCACTTATGCCAAGTTTGGTAGTCTATCCAGCTTTCCAGTGGTGCTCTATCCTTTTGATAAAGCGCACCCGGTCAAATGAAAAATTGTTGGATGTAGCACATACATATTGATACAACAACCAACTCTTTTCCAATAAATCCTGTTTTACGGAAATATCATCTTGCATCAAAGCATCTTGATATAATAATAAAGCCAACATTTCAGCTTTTTGCAAGCCTTCGGAGTCATCAGGGAAAAACGCAAGTACATCGCTCTTTCCCGAAAAATGGAAAAACATACGTTCTTTTTCAATATATGACTGATACATTGTTTCGAGCTCCTCAGTTACTGTCTCCTCTTTTTGGAATTGTGTTTTGTTGGCAAGTAATTCCAAATCCTCTCTAAAATCCTGAAAAATAGCCATAACATTGTTACTTACAATCATAAGCAATACATTTAGTTTGCAATTAACTCTGACTCAACTGTCCGAATATTTGTTTCGTTACCTTGCTTAACTTATTTATACAAAGGTGAGAGATTTTGTGATACATGTTTCATAGAAAATATAAATTATCACTAATTTATGTAAATAAATGTAAAAAATCGTAAAAAGTGGACTGTTTGTGTGTCTAAAAATGCATATATTTGTACTGGTAAGTGCTAAACAGCTATATCATAAAATATGTCAAATAAAGGTGGTAATATCAAGGTTTTATTAGCGGAAGATGATTCGGATTTATTGTATATGGTTCAAATGTTACTTGAGGAGGAGGGTTTAACAGTATATCCTATTAGCAATGGATTAGACGCTTATAGCTTGTTTTTGGAATTGAAGCCGGATATTGCTGTGTTGGATATTGATATGCCTGGAATTGACGGCTTAAAACTTTGTGAACAAATCCGTAAAAAAGATACACGGACTCCAATTATTTTCACAACGGGATTAGCCGACACTGTTGATGTCAAGGCCGGATTCGATGCCGGAGCAAATGATTATTTGAAAAAACCGTTTGATGTGGGTGAATTAGCAATACGCATCAGGTATTTGACAAAATCGATTGCAACCATTCAACATTCGTCGGATAGTTTATATAAAATAGGGGCATATGCTTTTGATAGTGACATATATACACTTTCTTATAGTGGGAAAAGTCAATCGTTATCATATACTGAAAGTTCTTTACTTGAGGTTTTATGCCAGGATATGGGACAGATCATACCACGCGACAAGATTATAGATTCGGTTTGGGATACCAGGCCAGCCATTGACTCACGATCGATTGATGTATATATTTCCAGACTTCGCAAATATCTGTCGAAAGATCCGCATATCAATATTATCAATTGTTATGGAAAGGGGTATCGTTTGGTTGTGAAATGATATTCATTAGCTCATATCCTAATTTTCTTATCAACACAAGACTCAGGATCATCGACTAAACGGAAATGATTCTCATGTTCGTAAGTAACCAGAAATCAAATGCACTGTTTCACCATTCATACTGAAGATTCCGACTCACAGGTATTGGTCGGCGAATTATACTTAAATCTTCCCAAATACCTGCCCGAAGGGCGACAAATCATCATTGTTACTGATACCAATATCTTGGAGTACTATAATAATTTTGTTTGTATGTATCCGGTAATTGAGATCGGTATCGGAGAAACACACAAAAATCTTACAACGTTGGAACATATCTACGAACGGTTACTTCATTTCAATGCCGATCGTAACAGCTTTGTGGTGGCTGTGGGTGGAGGAATCGTATGTGATGTGGCCGGTTTTGCAGCCTCAACTTATATGCGTGGTATACCATTTGGTTTTGTTTCCACTACTTTGCTTTCCCAAGTAGATGCGAGTGTTGGAGGAAAAAATGCCATTAATTTTGGCGGGTATAAAAACATGATCGGTACATTCAATCAGCCGCGTTTTGTACTTTGCGATACGGAAATGACTCGTACTTTACCTTCTCGAGAGTTTATTTCGGGATTTGCCGAAATTGTAAAAGCTGCTGCGATCCGGGATGCTGGACTATTCGCTTATATAGAACAGAATACGGATAAAGCTGTTGCTCGTGATTCGGATGTAATTCTACGGTTGGTAGAGGAGTCCGTAAAAGTAAAAGTACAGGTAGTGGAATGTGACGAAAAAGAACAAGGCGAACGACGGATACTCAATTTTGGACATACATTCGGGCATGCCATTGAAGCGTTGGGAGGCGTCAGTCATGGTGAAGCAGTTAGTATCGGGATGATGATAGCTGCTCGTTGGTCGGTGGACGAGTGTGGCTTACCGAAGGATCAGATAGCTCGACTTGAACAACTGTTGGTCAAATTAGGACTTCCTGTTACAACGGAAGCGAAAGTCGAAGATATACTACGAGGATTGATGAGAGATAAGAAACGTGAAAATGAAGCTATATATCTTGTGTTACTTAAAGAAATAGGCAAAACAGAAATACGTAAAACTCCTATAGCTGAAATAATGGAAAAATTACCTCGCTACATTTAGGTTGTCAGAATGTTGTATAGAAACATTAGAAGATTATTTGGCCATCGCATCACATAATTTGTCTACATATTTTCCGGCAACGGCTGAAGTTTTTTCTACGAAATTTTGAATCATAATAGAAAATGCTAATGTATGTCCGTTACTTGTCTTGACATAACCCGACAATGTACTGACACCAGTAATGGAGCCTGTTTTTGCAAATACTTTCCGATAAGCGGATGTTCCTTTCATTCGGTTTGCCAATGTGCCATCAATACCGGCTTCGGGTAGCGAACCCTTGAACAGTTCAAAATTGGGTGACGCGTATATATAGCGTAATACAGTTACCATCAATTCGGGACTCAAATAATTTTGATTGGATAAGCCTGAGCCATCCACAATCTGATATTTTTTTGGATCCATACCTGCAAGGGAAATCATCTGTTGAACTATTTCGATTCCTTTTTCGGTTGACGACGGTTTTTCGGACTGTTGATATCCAAGTGCATACAGCAACATTTCGGCGTTGAGGTTGTCGCTTTCTTTGTTGAGTTGCCTGACAACTTCAGGTAAAGTATGTTTTGCATACCCCGCATCGTATGCTTTCAGTGGAATGGGAGCTAACCCGCCATATACCAGTTGACTACCCGAAAATTGATCCAGAATTTTTTCTGAAAAAAGTGTAGATATGTAAATATGAGGGTTTTGGAGACTGATCATTGTTTCGTATGGCGGAGCCGAAGCAGCAACGGTGCCGAATATCTCGATACGGTTATAAGTGCCATTGCAATCGCGTTTGAATTTTAAAGTTTTCTTCGTCGGTTCGGAACTTTTCCATACAGTCGTTGCGTAGTTATCTACATGGATAAATGAACTTTCGGGATCTGTTTTGACAATGGGAGGTAGGTTAGGAGAGGAGGGGACCACTTTTAGTTTGGCTACGCCTTTATTAATCGGTATGGGTGACAAGTAAGGTTGGAAAGCCTCCAAATCGTCATCCCATGACCAAGCCTTGCCCCATGCAATATAATCGGCCATTGACATATCGATATACAACATTCCATTTACTGTCTTGATCCCCGATTTTTTCAATAAAACCATCATCGTATCCAAATCAGAGGATGATAATTCCGGATCGAAACCGCTTTTCAAATAAATGTCTCCCTGCAAATATCCGGTACTGTCAATGGATCCGGTATAAAATAATTTAGTTTTGAATTCATATGCCGGTGTCAGAAATTGTAAAGCCGTGGCTGAAGTAAGTATTTTCATGTTTGATGCCGGACGACACAATCGTTTCTCGTTTCTGTTATATAGAAATTCTCCTTTAGTGAGATCATATACAGAAATTCCCACAGTTGCACCCTGATAAAACTCATCTTCCAATAATTTATCGAGCCGGTTTTGCAAGCCAGATGTTTGTGCATATGATGGCGAAATACACAATATTGTAAGGATGATAAATTTAGTGTATAAAAGAAGGACTTGTCTCATGGAATGATAAAATTTAGAATACGCTGGGTAATACAATTGAATTTTCGTACAAAATTAATTTATTCTACGCATAATCTGAGATTGATGTATGTAAATGTAATCAAGTGTGTTTTGAATATTTCTTTGTATAAATAGTATTTAGTTTTCGATAAAAATGGAACATTTGTTTTTCCGCATTTGTTACTATGTATATAATATTATACTATAAGGCATATTTTATCATAGGAATAAAATATTCATAAATTGTAGCATTCTGTTTATCTCATAATTGAAAGTGAAATTTAATTTTTATATGTCATGAATTCATCATTTATCGAAGAAATAAAAAGTTCTGTAAAAAACTGGTGGTTATCTCTTATTTTGGGTATCCTTTTCATTGTGGTATCGCTTTGGCTTATGTTTAGTCCGGTGGTTGGTTATGAGGCATTGGTCATTGTTTTCAGTTTCTGTATGTTTGCGACTGGGATACTGGAAATTATTTTTTCTGTTGGTAACCGTAAAACACTTTCGGGTTGGGGCTGGTATCTGGCGTGTGGGATCATCGACCTGATATTGGGCGCTTTCTTGATTCTGTTTCCGTCAATGACAGCGATTATTTTACCTTTTCTCCTTGCTTTTTGGATTATGTTCAGTGGGTTTACCGCTATCGGTTATTCTATCGATTTAAGCCGGATGGGAGTGCATGGTTGGGGATGGTACCTGGCATTTGGTATTCTTAGTGTTATCTGTTCGTTTGCCATTATTTGGTATCCTCTAGCGGGAGCGTTAGCTTCCGTATACATTGTCGCTTTTGCGTTCTTATTCTTGGGTATTTTTCGTATCATGCTTGCCTTCGATTTGAGAAGCTTACATAAAAATAGCCAGCAATTGAAAGAAAGACTGGCGGCGTTGGGCAGAGAATAATCTTTTGAAAAAAGATACGAAGAACCAAATAAAATTAGTATATCGAAATCTATAAATAAAATCTGCCAGGTTTAGTCACGATCTAATACCTGGCAGATTTAACACGCATTTATTAATCTACATTACCAATAATTAAATTTATCGCCATAGAATGATGTTCCTGCCTGATGTGTATGTTTCAATTGTAATTTTATTCCTTCCTCGTCTTCTACAACAGTTGCGTCAGCATCGTTGTAGAGATCATCCATACTCCATTCCTGTTCGCTTTTGTAGCCCGATAATTTCGGTTTATAAGTCGGACGGGTAAAGGTGATGTC
Source organism: Bacteroidales bacterium (assembly GCA_031551645.1). GTDB lineage: Bacteria > Bacteroidota > Bacteroidia > Bacteroidales > UBA4181 > JAIRLS01. The sequence continues at coordinate 32,918 of JAVBNI010000091.1, forward strand.
CATTCTTTTTTCGTACGACTCGTCATCATTCCAAAGATGTGCTTTCATTTTACTTTATTTTATAATAAAAAATCAAAACATTATTTTCTGTCAAAACACAGCAAAAAGTCCAACTTATTCAATTACCGGCTTGTATAAAAAAAACACTTGGCCCAAAAGGATATCTATGAAATAAGATTGACTCGTAATTTTGACGTTAAAATTTTTACACGGATGCCATGTAACTGTGGTTTTCCACCTGAATCCGTTCCATCACGTCCAGCCATTCGGGCAGAGTACTGTCGCTCGTATCCCAGATGACTCTTGAAAGTTCTTTCGGAGTTATTCCAAGTTTTTCAGCATAAAATTTGATACTCCGTTCATTTCTGAAATTTTTTTGAGCTAATCTCAAAAACCTGGTAAATACTTTTACGTCTTCCATGATTGTCGATTATTTGTGAATTAGAAATTTACTTTTATCAAACTTACTTAATACAAAAATATCACTATAATTATATAGATTTTATAAAAAAACGGCCATATATATAAATATTTTATAAAAATAATTTTCATATTTATAGTGGTTTACAGGTATTATAAGATAAGTTGTTTTCCTGTCCTATTCTGGTAGAACGGCTGTGGGTACGGGTTGAAAATTTTGTCTTGTTCTATATTCCAAATCGATATCCAATCCCCGACTCGGTGATTAATAAAACTGGTTGAGAGGGGTTGTCTTCGATCTTTTTTCTCAATTGGGCAACGTATACCCGTAGGTATTGACTTTGTTCCAAATAACCGTTGCCCCATATTTCTTTAAGGATATGTTGGTGTGTGAGTACACATCCCTGATTTTGGGCAAACAGTGTAAGCAGAGAGAATTCGGTGGAGGTAAGCTTAAGAATTTCTCCTTTTTTTTTAACAATATGGTTTACAACGTCGATGCTAAGGTTACCTATTTCGATTACAGTACCACCTTCTTTTGTCAAATTCTGGCGGATAGCTGTCCGTATGCGGGCCAGCAATTCACCTGTCCGGAAAGGTTTTGTCAGATAATCATTGGCACCGTTGTCCAATGCCAGGATGATATCTTCTTCAGTACTACGGACAGAAAGTATCAATATTGGTTTAAGATACCATTCTCTTAGCTGTTTCAGTACGATCATTCCATCCAGGTCAGGTAATCCCAGGTCAAGAATTATCAAATCGGGACGATGGACAGCAGCCATGGTCAGAGTTTCTTTCCCGGTGGCTGCTTCAATCACTTTATATTCACCTGAATCCAGTACAATGGTTAATAATCGACGAATGGGCGCTTCGTCATCCACAATCAAAATCAACTCTTCTTTATTCATTTTCTATCTCCATTTGAAATTTTTGTAGGGATGCTGATTGTAAAACGGGCTCCTCCTGTTTTTCTGTTTTCCACTACCACCGTGCCTTTGTGTGCTTCTATGAACCCTTTTACAATAGGTAATCCCAGCCCAATCCCACCAGTCTTGTTGTACTTATAACGCCAGAATTTATCAAATGCACGGGGTAAATCTTTAGGCTCAAATCCGGGACCTCTATCCATCACTAGTATTACCAATTGGCCGTTTTTATAAAAGGTTCTCAGGCAAATTGTCGTTCCTGGAGTGGCGTATAAGCAGGAATTGTATACCAGATTATAGATCACCTGTTCCATTAAGCCGAAATCAAGCTTGACCAGGGGCATTAATTTGGGGACGGCTGTTACCAGACGAAAGGATCGGAGTTCTTCTTCCAAATTTTCTTTTACACTATTGAACAATTCAGGAATATCGAACCAATCAAGATGCACAGCAATACGTCCCGATTCGAGCCGTGACATGTTTAGCAGATTTTCGATCAGGCGGTTGAGCCGTTGCGATGCTTTCAGCATTTCACCATACAATTCGGTCTTTACATGTTCCGGATTATCGGTCGTCAATAAGATATCGGAAGCCCCCATGATAGTGGCCACCGGTATTCTTAATTCGTGTGAGATAGAGTTGAAAAGCGTCTTATATAGTTTATCCGATTCAACAAGCAAATTAGTCTTGCGGGCTAATTGTTCCAGGCAGCAGTGTTCCATCGATTGGGCTATCTGTGCCAGGAAAGCGTCCCAGAAGAGTGACGTATTTCCGGTGAATGGTTCGTTTTGTTTCACAGCTATTACGCCCATCCTAAGACTTGCTCCTTTCAACGGATAATAGGTGTATTCGCACAAAGGAAAAGAGTCCGTGAACCGTCCTGTTATTTCATCGTGTTTGAACGCACGTGTGGCTGCTTCCATTTCTAATTTCGGGTTGACAAATGGGATCTTTCGGGGAATATGGTTTTGAATAGATAGTTGGTTATTACCTTGAAAGATGAAAAAAGCGTCAACCAGAAAATATTTGTATATGTTTTCTATACTTATGTTTGTTATTTCTTGAATATCCGTAATATCGCTCAGCTTTTTGGTCAGAAAAAAGAGAGCATTGGTCTGTTTTTCCCGTAATGCCGTTTGTTCCTGTTGTTCTTTGAACCTGATAGCAAATACACCAACAATAAAGGCAACAGAAAAATCTATAAAAGAGGGTAATATATCGGAAGGTATGTCAAATGGAAATAGAAACCTTGGAGGCAGCATGAGAGCTATCAAGATAAATACAGCTAATGAGGCTAAAAACCATTTGATATGTATGCGAAAGTTAATGGTCATGACGAATAATCCCAAAAGCACGATAAACGGCAGAAACCAATATTCTGTTTTGTCGGAAAGCGAAACGCCAAACAATGACATAACAGCTGAAGTCAAAGCAATCATTTTGTATTTGTACGATTGATACTTGAGTCGGGGAAAAATATATTTCCATTTCTTATTTGTTGCTACTGTTTCCGTTCCAATCACATATACATTGATTTTACCGCTTTCTTTGACTAACCTGTTGATCAGCTTTTGTTTTGCGCAACTGAATATCTTTTTCTGTTTGAATCTTTCAACAATAATATGTGTGATATTTTCTCTGTGGGCGATTTCCATACAGGCTTTTACAGGATCGTTGCCTGTAAATGTAAGTAGTTCGCCACCACAACGCCTGATGAGTTTGATATTGTCAGCCAGTTGCTTTTTTTTCTGGTCATCCAAGGTTTGTCCGGTTTCGACATATAAAACAGTCCAATCTGCATTCATGAGACCGGCCATCGTTTTAGTCCTTTGTATCGTATATGGGGAAATAGGATCAGCGTCTAACCATACCAACAAATGTGATTTAGTTTCCATGGCTTTTGATGGTGTTTACCGTTTAGCATTTCTTCAATATCGCATAACTTTGGGACTCTCTGGAGTGATATCAAAAGAAATCAATAACTATGCTTATTGTCGAGTGCTGTTTGACAATAATTAATCGCAGTCGTGAATGTGACGAAAGCGATCAATTATTTCATTACATCATTTCGTAAAATTACAATATGATTTTAGTTTGTTTAATAAATAATATTTTTTTATTAATAAAATTAAATTTAAGTTAGCGATAACCATATAATAATGTCGCTAACTTTTTGCGCGAGAAGAATATCCTGCTTTTTACAGTTCCTATCTTCAAATCCAAAGCCTCAGCTATTTCTTTATATTTGAAGCCTTCGACAAGCATCCTGAAAGGGGTTCTGAATTCACAGTCCAAATGTCCAATAACACCGTTGATTTCCTTTTCGCTTAAAGCAGAATCAGGGTCCACATTGAAAGTATCCCTGTTCTGACTGAGAAAAAATAAATCTTTGGTATTGTCGAAAGTGGTACTTTGTCGTGACATTCTACGATAATTGTTGATGAATGTATTTTTCATGATCGTGCAAACCCAAGCCTTTAAATTGGTGGAGTCTTCAAACTGATTCTGATAGGTGAGTGCTTTTAAAAAAGTGTCTTGCAGCAAATCTTTGGCATCATCATGGTTGGCAGTTAACTTCAAAGCATAACGGCTTAACATTTCCTGAAGGCCAATTAGCTGATAATTAAATTCTAAGGTAGTCATAGCTTAAAAAATTAAATTTATAATTATTTCACTAATCATTAATCGAATGAGTGTTTTTTTTTACCTTAATTGTCCTACTCATCCAATTACAAAAATATTACATAGGTTGTATATATTTTGTAAAAAAAGAAACCACACCTATAAATTTTTTATAAAAATAGTTTTAACCATATAGTTTTATCTAAATGTCATTAAATATGTTTTGTGATATTATGAAAAACAATTTGTCACATATTAAATTAAACAATCTTTATCTTGTCCATGTTTTAAAAGTATGTGTAAAAAGAAGTCATCAGGAATATTGTTGTGGCTGGTAGCCATTGGTTTTTTCATGCAAACGTTGGACACCACCATTGTAAATACCGCTATACCCAGTATGGCTAAAAGTTTGGGCGAAAGCCCGTTGAAAATGCAATCGGTGGTTGTTTCGTATGCCTTAATGATGGCTATATTGACGCCAGCCAGTGGATGGTTGGCTGATAGATTCGGTACTCGAAGGACGTATTTGTTGTCTATATTTCTGTTTACTTTGGGATCGTTCTTGTGTGCCAGTTCTCATAATTTGATACAATTAATAAGCTCCCGTGTTATTCAGGGAATAGGAGGCGCCATGTTGCAACCTGTAGGCCGTTTGGCGGTGTTGAGAGCCTTTCCCCATGAACGATTTCTGAAAGCATTGAGTTTTGTTACTATTCCAGGGTTAGTCGGTCCATTGTTGGGACCTACGTTAGGCGGATGGCTGTCACAATCTTTTTCGTGGCATTGGATTTTTCTGATTAATATACCGGTAGGAATTGTCGGATTTATTCTTTCGGCTATTTATATGGATGATTTCCGCCTTCCAAAAACATCCCGTTTTGACATCAGTGGATTTTTGATGATAGCTTTTGGTATGGTGGCTATTTCATATGCTTTGGATGGTGTGGTGGAATTAGGTTTACGTCAAGCCACAGCCATTTTGATTGTTATTGTCGGATTGGTGTTTATTGCATGTTACTGGTTATACGCATCCCGTAATAAAAATGCTCTTTTCCCCCTGAAATTATTCAACGTTACCACTTTTCGCGTAGGTATTATGGGTAACTTTTTCTCGCGGATAGGAATTAATGGTAGCCCGTTTCTGTTACCTTTATTTTTTCAGGTTGGTTTGGGTTATCCCCCTATCAAATCAGGATTAATGCTATTGCCTGCCGCTATTGCAAGCATTGCGGTAAAGAAGCTGGGTGTCAACCTGATCCGCAAAGTTGGATATCGTAGAGTATTGAGTGTGAATACGATCGTTATAGGATTTGTTTTGGCCAGTTTCTATTTTTTATCGGGTTCCGAACCATTGTGGATTATCCTCACCCAGTTGTTTATCATGGGAGGTGTTAATTCACTGCAGTTCACAGCCATGAATACCATTACCCTGAAGGATTTGGATGATTCACAGGCAAGTAGCGGCAATAGTTTGTTGTCCATGGTAATGATATTTGCTATGAGCTTGGGTGTTGCAGTTGCTGCTGCTTTATTATCGCTCTTCAACAATGTTGTGGAGACACAGCATCACACAAACCATCTTTTTGCTTTTCATGCTTCGTTTCTTTGTATGGGTGTAATTTCAGCTATCACTGCGGTTATATTTGCCCAATTGCCCAAAGAAAAAATGGGAGAGAAAACTGTAACAACACAGGTAGGAGGATAGATTATATCTTTCGACGGTTCTATTAAATTATTATCTCAACAGACAAAGATATTTTTAAGATATTTTACTCCTCACTTTCACCTTTCCAAAGGTTACAATACTCAAAAATTTTCTCGTTAGGAACGCGAACAAAATAATTTTCCCAATTCAAGCAGATATTCGATAATTCAGTTCAGGTATCTTAGGATGTGGGCTTATGTTTTGATAATCAATTTCTTTCTTGTCAATTTTTTGCCCTGTTTGATAATATTTCAAA
>JAVBNI010000246.1:0-70802 GCA_031551645.1 Bacteroidales bacterium
TTTGAAATATTATCAAACAGGGCAAAAAATTGACAAGAAAGAAATTGATTATCAAAACATAAGCCCACATCCTAAGATACCTGAACTGAATTATCGAATATCTGCTTGAATTGGGAAAATTATTTTGTTCGCGTTCCTAAAATAGATTATAAATATTATTAATCCAAATATTGCTAAAAACTTAAGGATAGACTTATCAGATAAAATTACAAAAGAGACAAAGGCTATTACTTCTACAATTAGAAAAAATGCTTGAACCATTTTTCCCTTCAAGGTTATTACTTCAGAGTCGGATATTTTTTTCATTTAAGTTATATTTTAGTTACATCCATTCTAAAAAACAGGCTCAAAGTTATTTAAATAATTGCTGAACTAAAATGGAAAAATATAAAATAAACAACTTCCAAATTATATTACACGAATTTTCCCTCTTTTGCAGGTTCAATAACCCTACCATCATCCATATCATGCTGCCCGTAAAAAGGAAAATTCGGCTTTTGATGATGTTTTTTCCCCCACGATGAGATGTGCTACGAAGTGAGGAATGTCCAAGTTCTTCACTTCGTAGCACACCTCATCGAGGGTTTTAAAATTTCTTGATTGCTTTTTTAGCAAGTTTTTTGATTCTGTCAAAATAATCATCCCATAATTTCGGATCATTATGGAGGACGGGATTGGTTTCATCGTTATAAAACCAAACTTTATCAATATATCTGTTAACATCCCTTTGTACCTGATAGGCAATACTTACAAGAAACCTTTCATTTATCCCTTTATACGCTTCAAAATATAGACCCTGTGATGCTTCATTGTGCAGGTCAACCCTTTTGTCGTCGATGTTTTTTCCTAAAGGTTGATATTCGCGGTTGAATGCTACCCATTTGTCGGTATGATCCTTTGACCGTGCTATGTCGTATGGCATGTTGATGGTAAAAAAATGATTCAGTGACATAATCGTTATTTATTGATGATTATCTTTAAAAATTCATCCATCAAACCATGATACTGTACGGGCACTTTGGTTTTGATTTCGTTAAATATACCCTTGTATAAGTCCATATTACGTAGAACATGGTTTTCCAATTGTTGCATAATTTGATTGTGCAGGGAAATGTCTCCTTTTTGCTTTTCACGAGCCGCCAATTCTTTTAAAGCCTCCTCGTATTCATTGTTTATTTGCAACTGGATAGAGTGTGATCCGCCTTCCATGTCGGGATGATAACGCTTACACAGTTTTATCCACTGTTTACGCAAATCGGCAGGGGTTGTTTGATCGGTCAGTTTAAAATATGGCATACAAACCTCTATTTTGTTTGTTCCTTTTCGTACCACTCATAGCCGTCGGGATAACCGATCACTTCGAATATAGCCAATATATGCGCTTTTTTGATGCGTCGGCGTGCCCTCCAGCCTAAATCTGTCAGTCGGCACATTAAGTTTTCGTTACTGCCTATTTCTTCTCTCAAGCAACTGTACGACATTCCCGTGATGCAAGACAATTCTTTAAAAGTCATTCGCATCGGCAATTTTTTCTTTACTTCTTCCATATAAACATCTAAGAATGATATAGCTATCAGGAAAGTCCCCAAAATAGTATGTGTTTTTATGGGTATCATTTTTTTATTTTGAATTAAGACCATTATCTATTGATCTCTTTTATACGCTATTCTATCCACAAAGTTTCATGAAAAGATTGAATTTTTGATTGTTTTTTTTAGTTCGTGTTATCATTTCGGGGGATAAATCTTCCCAAAAAATCCCTAAAAATAGCGATTGCCTGTTTTGTGAGCATGAAATTTTAGTATAAGTAATACAATACAGGTTAAGCTACAAATTTGAACGGATCTATATTTTTCTTATTTTCAAGCGCAGGCTATTGGAAACCACGCTCACACTGCTAAACGCCATTGCTAATCCTGCTATCATGGGGTTCAACAGAAATCCATTAATTGGATAAAGGATACCTGCGGCAATCGGGACACCTATCAAGTTATAGATGAATGCCCAGAAAAGATTTTGGCGGATAGTTGCCACGGTTAATTTGGATAATTTAATGGCTTCGGGTATTTTGGTCAAGTCAGATGAAATAATTGTCATCTTGGCTACGTCCATAGCGATGTCGCTTCCTTTTCCCATGGCGATGCTGAGGTCGGCTTGTGCAAGGGCAGCGCTGTCGTTGATGCCATCGCCAGCCATTGCCACTGTTTTTCCTTCGTTTTGCAGATGCTTGATGAAAGCAACCTTTTCGTGGGGAAGAACATTCGCTTTGTAATGCGTTATTCCGGCCGTTGCTGCAATTTCGCGGGCTGTTGTCTCGCCGTCACCAGTCAGCATGTATACTTCTATGCCCGATTTTTTGAGTTGGCAGATAGCTTCCTGCGAATTATCCTTGATTTTGTCAATAATGGCAGCTACGGCAAGTGTTTGTTTGCTGTCAGCGAACCAAATAACGGTTTTCGATGCTTCGGCCCATTTTTTTGCCTGGATTTCTAATTGTTGGTCTATTGCGATATTGTTTTCGTCCATCAGCTTGGTATTTCCGGCAAACCAGGTTTTTCCGTTTACAGAACCTTTCACTCCTTTTCCGGTAAGGCTCTCAAAGTTATCCAACGGATAGATATCGATATTGCCAAAATAACGGACTACCGCATCGGCTAAGGGATGTTCGGAATGCTTTTCCAATGTGTAGTATATTTCTTTGGAGTGATCATCGCCGTTTAGCCACAGCATATCCGTTACAACCGGCTTTCCCTCTGTGATCGTACCGGTTTTGTCGAGTACTACGGCATTAACTTTTTTTGCAATTTCGAGGCTTTCCGCATCTTTGATCAAAATGCCTTTTTCTGCACCTTTTCCGATACCAACCATAATGGCCGTTGGCGTAGCCAGTCCCAGTGCACACGGACAAGCGATAATCAACACGGTGACCATTGACAGCAAACCATGTGTGAAACCGGTTGCGGGATCGAGTAATATCCAGAAGAGAAAGGACAATAAAGCAATGCCAATGATGACGGGAACGAATATGGATGCAATTTTATCGACCAACTTTTGGACAGGCGCTTTACTTCCCTGGGCATCCTGTATCATACGGATAATTTGGGCCAACATGGTATCTGCCCCGACTTTCTCGGCACGAAAGCGGAAACTTCCTTTCTGGTTAATGGTTCCAGCATAGACTTTTCCGTCTTTTTCTTTAAGTACAGGAACAGGTTCGCCACTCAACATGCTTTCATCCACATACGAACTTCCTTCAATGACCGAACCGTCGACAGCAATTTTTTCGCCCGGTTTCACCAACAGCAAATCTCCGGTCTTTATCCGGCTGATGGGAACTTCTTCCTGTTCGCCCGATTCACGAATGATGATGACGGTTTTTGGTTGAAGTCCCATTAACTTCTTGATGGCCGACGATGTATTCCCCTTGGCCTTTTCTTCCAACATCCGTCCCAGAAGGATAAAGGCGATGATGACACTTGCCGCTTCGAAATAAACATGCGGATGAATACCCCGCGAATACCAGAACTGCGGAAACAACATGTTGAAAAGACTGAAAAAATAGGCAATCCCGGTACTGAGGGCGACCAGTGTATTCATGTTAGCCGAACGGTGTTTCAACTGTTTCCAGGCGTCGGTAAAGAAGCCTCTGCCGAGCCAGAATACCACGGGGGTAGATAATATCCACATGATTTCATTGGCATACGGCATATTCATGAATATCATCCCGATCATGACAATGGGGATAGACAGGATAATTGCCCAGGTGGTACGGTTTTTCAGATTTTTGTATTTCGTCACATGAGCTTGTTCGATTTCGTCGGAAATATCCTCTCCGTGACCGATAATAAGATCATAGCCTGCCTTTTGCACAGCTTCACGTAACGATTCGGGCGAAGTTATGGATGGATTATATTCTATTGTTGCTGTCGCAGAGGCATAATTTACCGAGCAAGCGATAACCCCTTCCTGTTTATTCAGCGCCTTGTCAACCTTTACTGCACAGGCAGCACAACCCATGTCAAGAACGGGAAAGGTTTCTTTTGCGATTTTATGTTTTGCCATTATGATACGACTTTAAGTTTTACAACACAAAGGTCGGAACAATGGTTCGGTAAATCGTTACATAATTCACACTATGATTTATATCATTTACACCTTGTCAAGCGGTTTGCGTTTTTTTTCTTTTATCTGCTTGAAATGGCTGGGGGTAAGTCCGGTAACTTTTTTGAATTGTGCGCTCAGATGGGCAACACTTGAGTAATTAAGCATATCGGCAATTTCATTCAGATTCAGTTCGTCGTAAACAAGCAATTCCTTCACTCTTTCTATTTTCTGTGCGATGAAATATTTTTCGATAGTAACATTTTCAATTTCCGAAAACAGGTTACTGATGTAGGTGTAATCATGGTGTACTTTGTCGCTGATATAGTCCGACAAATTCTTTTTCAAGTCATTGTTGTTTTGGTGGACGAGTTCAATAATCACTCCCTTTACTTGTTCGATCAGACGAACCCTTTTGTTGTCAATCAATTCAAAGCCGATGGGTTGTAATACGTTTTTCAGTTCCTCCTTCTTTTGATCGGTGAGTTCATGAGCCAACACTACTTCTCCAAGCTTCACGGAAACAGGAACGATATCCAATTCACGAAGCTTATCTTCCACAACCATAATACAACGGTTGCAAACCATATTCTTTATATAGATGGTGTTTTGAGACATGAGAGCAATATTACAAACTAATACAAAGGTATGATCTTCAACCGAATTATTGTTAAATTGTTATAACTAAATTATTCTTTCTTAAAAATCGTTGGTTTATTTACTCCAAATGGAGTTGCAGCTTAAGTGTTGATACAGAGTCAATTTTATTTAAAAATGATTATTTACCGAAATATTTCTGTATCTTTATAAAAACTTTAATGTATAGGAAAACGTGAGCGGAATCAAGTATTGGAGCCAGATAAGAGAAAAAACAGGGAAAAATTCTGGTTATGTAATGTTAGTTATTGCGTTATTGGGGTTGTTGATACAACTGTCTAATATTTTTGCATTTGCATCCGGAAGTCCAGTGTTGCGATTTATCCGGTTTTACCTGGAGCCGGTGTATTTATCATATTTTCAACTCAGACTTTTCGAGTACTCCACCGATGGGGGTGTTATTGTCTTTCCTAATCTCATTTTTTATGTTTTAGCATTGATTGGGGCCGCTTTATACATCAGAAGCAAAAACAGAGAAAGCCGTCTGCTGCGATTCACTTTCTCTATCGTGTTGCTTTCGTCATCACTGCTTTTATTGTTTCGCCTGATCCAGATTGTTGTGTTCTTTACAGAACTGTCATGGGGAATGTTTTTTACACCGCGCTATCCCTATGTTTTTTTGCGATCTGGATTTTTTTATCTTATTGGAGTCTGAGATATCTCAATAAATTCCGGCAACTGCGTTCATTCGACCCTTTTACAAAAAAACCGGAAGACTACGATTCTTTATATGTGACTGCAACCCGGGGACAACGTTTTTTCAATCTTGTGACAGATGTCTTTTGTTGCGTATTCATCTTTTCAATTTTTACAAGAATTTCAGGAGACAGGGACATTATGTTGTACGTGATGATGTATGTGTTCCGGTTGATATATTACATGTTTTTCGAGTCGGTATTTGGCGCTTCACCTGCAAAATTCCTTTCCGAGACACGTACCTTGAATGTCGACGGAAGCCGACCCGGATTTAAGAAAATCCTATTGAGAACGCTTTGCCGTTTTGTCCCTTTCGAACCGTTTTCATTTTTTGCAGTAAACGACCAGTACCACATGCCTGTAAAAGGGTGGCACGATAAGTGGACTCGTACAGTGGTTGTCCAGGAACAACAAACCGGCGTAAAGGGTAGTCGTTACTTTTTACTGATACCTTTTTTCATTTTGTTGGGAGTTGCTGTTGTTGTCGCTCACTGGAGATATGAGGAACATCTTTCGTATTTCTATCATAAGCATGAACATGAGCAGAAAATACAGGAAATCGAACATGGCTTGAAGAATTTGTCATCGCTCACCATCATTAAATTGACAGATGCTGGCCGTCCTTACAGTTCGGAAGCAACGTATTTAAAGCCAATCATGACAGGAATAAATTCACATACATATGTTCAGTTCACTGTTGAAAGCGACTACAATTACAATATGGTAATGATCGGAGAGTTATTAGAGCAAAAATCCGAATCGATGCAACAGGTGAATATAGCCGATAGTATGTTGAAGAAAGCCTTTACAAAGGATTATAACCGTTACCGGAAAAGAAAGCAGAACACTGCCGATCTATTAGGCAATGGCAAACAATATGAAATAACATCTGTTGCTATGATGTATCAACCCATTATAAAGACGGGAAGTTCATCGCTGAGGTATGAAGGCGGCGAAGGTAACATCAGCCTCGGATTGGAAAACTCGGGTTGGAAAACCAGGCTGATAGACATAAAAAATCTGAAGGGGTCCATTGTATGGAAAAATACACTTCCTCAAGAAATCGAAGGAGCGACCAACAAGTTGAATAAACAGAGTTTTTCCATTTTTGGCACTTACACTAAATATAATGAAAAATACGATGTTCTGGTCAGTTTTGAAAATGAGTATGGAGAACGCAAAGTATACCGTGTCAAGGGACGTGGTCTTGACCGGAGTTTGACGGAAGTATATCCAGACACAACTCCTTAATTATTTGAAAAGTCCCGATGCATTTTTTTACCGATTAGATTTCGATATTCAAGATAATTTGAGTTTTTGGTTACATTTGCCGAAGAAAATTTTGAATAACCAGATATGAAAGTCAATATCAATGCCAATACCATCATGCGGATATGTGCTATCTTGCTGTTTGTTGTACTTGCATGGTATTTTTCCGATTTGGTCTTATACATATTCCTTGCATTTATTTTTTCATTGATCGGAAAACCTATTGCCGGCAAAATCAGTAGCCTCAGCATATTCAAGCGTCATATACCTTATGGCGTCAGCAGTGTGCTGGCCATGTTATTTTTCGTACTGACATTTGCCCTGATTCTGTTTTTTTTCATTCCGATACTAACGCGCGAAGCGCATATTATTGCCACCATCAACTATGATGACTTGTCGGTAAGCCTGAGTTACCTGTTGGATAATGTCCAGGATTTTTTATATAACAATGGGCTGATTGACGAACACGAAACATTGGTAGGGATCATCACTACCGAGTTGAAAAAGTTTGCCAACCTGACCGCATTTTCCAATATCCTGGGACAGGTGGTCAGCGCCACAGGTTCATTTCTGTTTGGTTTGTTTTCTGTTTTTTTTCTGACGTTTTTCTTTATTAAAGACGATATCCGGATCGACCGGCTTGCCCAGATTTTGTTCGATAAGCGGCATGCTATACGTTTGACCAATGTTTCCGATAAGATCAACCATTTGTTGTCCCGTTATTTTATTGGATTGCTGATCGAAGTTGCGTCCATGATTGTTCTTTTATATATCGGTCTGGCTATTTTCGGTATTAAGGGAGCGCTGTTGATGGCATTTTTCGGGGGTATGCTTAATGCTATTCCATACCTTGGCCCGTTGATCGGAGCGATATGCGCCTGCCTGTTTGGTGTGATCGACTGCCTCAGCCTCAATGACTATCAGGCTATTTTTCCAACCATATTGAAAATAGCAGGGACATTCATCGGGGCTAACTTGGTTGATAACATGGTATTGCAACCGCTCATTTATTCGCAAAGCGTCAAGGCTCACCCGGTGGAAATTTTCTTAGTGATCATCATGGGTGGATCATTGGCAGGGATACTGGGCATGCTGTTCGCCATTCCCGTCTATACTATTATCCGCACAATTGTTATCGAATTGTTCAATTATGCAAATGGGAAATAGTATCTTTCAAAGATTTTGTATTTTTATCGGTTTAATTTTTCTAATTTAATTTATTTCTGTGAAAAAGTCATTAGTGTTTCTTTTGGTATCGGTGATAACTGTTGGTTCGTTGCGTGCGGACGAGGGTATGTGGTTGTTGCCTCTTCTGGACAAGTTGAATATCCCTACCATGCAAAAAATGGGGTGCGAGTTGACCGCCGACCAAATATACAGTATCAATCATTCGAGCCTGAAGGACGCTATTGTCATTTTTGGCGGCGGATGTACCGGTGAAATGATTTCCGACGAAGGCTTGTTGTTGACCAACCATCATTGCGGCTACGATGCTATCCAGCAACACAGTTCGGTGGAGCATGATTACCTGTCGGATGGCTTTTGGGCCATGTCGCATGGGGAAGAGTTATATACTCCCAACCTGAAAGTGACATTCCTGGTGCGCATGGAAGATGTTACCGACCGTGTAAATGCAAAGTTGGCCGATATCATGACCGAAACGCAACGGCAGGATGCTATCGACAAGGTAAGCTTCGACATTACAAGCGAGGCCACTGCAGGAACGCATTACGACGCGTCGGTGGAAAGTTATTTCGGAGGCAATCGTTTTTATCTCTTGGTATACGAAATATATACCGATGTCCGTATGGTAGGAGCGCCGCCATCATCGATCGGCAAATTTGGCGCCGATACCGATAACTGGATGTGGCCGCGTCATACGGGCGATTTCAGTATCTTCCGCGTATATGCCGGATCCGATGGAAAACCCGCAGATTATTCTCCAGACAATGTGCCGCTCAAACCCAAGCATTTTCTACCGGTTTCATTGAAAGGCGTCGAAAAGGACGATTTTGCCATGGTAATGGGTTATCCCGGAAGCACCGACCGTTATATGACATCGTATGAAGTGGACGAATTGCTGGAAATGAGATTACCGACAAGGGTAAAAATCAGGGGAGAAAAACAGGAAATCATGATGCGTCACATGCAAGCCGATCCTGCCGTTCGCATTAAATATGCCACCAAATATTCGCGTTCGAGTAATTATTGGAAATATTCCATCGGGCAGGCGCAAGGCATCAAACGGTTGGACGTATACGGACGTAAATCAGATCAAGAACAACGCTTTACCCAATGGGTAAGCGCCGATGCAACGCGTCAGGCTAAATATGCCGAAGCATTACCATTGATCAGATCGGGAGTCGAAGCCAACGGGGAATATCACAAAGTGCTGATGTATTTGAGTGAATGTTTCCTGCAGAGTGTAGAACTGATGACTTTTTCCATGCGGTTTCGTATACTTTTCGATGAATTGGATAAAGACAAACCCGACCAGGAAAAGATAAAGATGTTGACGGAAGTTTTGTGGAAAAGGGCGGCCGATTTTTATAAGGATTACGACCAGGCAGTCGATCGCGAAGTAACCGAAGCTATGTCTAGACGATATTTTAATGATATTTCGGAACAATATTATCCTGAATTTTATCAGACGATTGCAAAAAAATACAAGGGAAATATCAGCAAATATACCCAGGATTGGTTTGCTAAGTCTATTTTTGCCGATCCGGACCGATTGGACGCTTTCCTGCAGAAACCAACAGCAAAAGCCTTGAAAAAAGACCCGGTATTTATGGCTGGCAAATCGGTCAGAGCCTTGTATGAAGGTCTGGGAAATGATGTGGCTGTCGGCGATGAAAAATCCGAAAAGGGCCATCGTTTATACATTGCAGGAGTCCTTGAGATGGACAAGGATAAGATTTGGTATCCGGATGCTAACTTTACCATGCGCCTCACTTATGGTACAGTAAGAGACTATTTTCCGCGTGATGCCGTATATTATAATTATTACACCACATTGAAAGGAGTCATGGAAAAGAAAGACCCGGATAACTGGGAATTTGTGGTAGATGATCGCCTGGAAGAATTGTTCGAAACGAAAGATTTTGGTCCATATGCCAATAAAGATGGTGAAATGCCCGTATGTTTCATTTCGAATAACGATATTACCGGTGGTAACTCGGGTAGTCCGGTCATCAATGGCAAAGGACATCTGATTGGACTGGCATTTGACGGAAACTGGGAGGCAATGAGCGGTGATATCGTATTTGAACCTGACATCCAGCGAACCATTAGCGTCGATATCCGTTATGTATTATTTATCATTGACAAATTTGCGGGTGCAAAACACCTGATTAACGAAATGAAGATAGTCAGGTAATGTGATGCAGCTGGAATTTTGATCTTCAGATTATTTTTCCCGTGATCTACCTTCAATTACTTTTGGTTTATCTGCGTATCGGGCTATTTGGTTTCGGAGGCGGGTATGCCATGCTGTCGCTGATACAAAACGAGGTAGTAGTGAAGCATGAATGGCTCACGCCTAACGAATTTACCGATATTGTCGCTATCTCGCAGATGACACCCGGACCGATTGGTATTAATAGCGCCACTTATATTGGCTATGTGGTGACAGGCAGCATATGGGGATCTGTAGTGGCTACTGTTGCCGTGTGTTTGCCTTCATTCTTTATCATGTTGTTGGCTTGCAAGTTCTTTATCATGTTCCGAAACAATTCTTATATCGAGATGGCAATGTCGGCCTTACGGCCGGCTATTGTCGGATTGATTGCATCTGCTGCCTTGATGATGGCCAATGCCGAAAATTTTGTTGATTATATCAGTATCATCATCTTTCTGGTGTCTTTCTTGCTGACATGGAAATGGAAACTGCATCCGATCATTATGATCCTGATTGCCGGCGTGGCAGGATTGATTTTATATTAAGTGCTTGCTAGTAATATAATCGACATCTTTACTTTAGCGTAATGTGTTGATTTAAAGCATTTTACGCTCATTTTCAATTCTCAATTCTCAATTCTCAATTATTTTATCTGCATTGTCTTATCGAACTTACTGATTATCTTTGTGAGATCATTACACCGAGTTAGAATTTAAACGGTTGTTTGTAACCGATAAGAACGATATAAGCATGAACAATAAGTCTGTATTGATAACAGGAGGAACCGGATCATTCGGGCAAAAATTCGTAGAAACAATTTTTATCAGGTATCCTGATGTTCGGCGGGTTGCGGTCTATTCGCGCGATGAACTGAAACAGTTCGAAATGTCCCAAAAGTTTCCGAAGAAGAAATATTCCGCGATACGTTATTTCATTGGCGACGTACGCGACGGGGAGCGATTAAAACGGGCATGCGAAAGTATTGATATCATAGTTCATGCGGCAGCGTTGAAACAAGTTCCTGCAGCCGAATACAATCCCATGGAATGTATCAAGACGAATATCATGGGTGCTGAGAATGTGATTAATGCGGCTTTATCATGCAATGTACAACATGTTGTGGCATTATCGACCGATAAAGCAGCAGCTCCCATCAATCTATATGGCGCTACCAAGTTGTGTTCAGACAAATTATTTGTAGCAGCCAACAATATCAAGGGTTCCCGGAATCTTAAATTTTCAGTTGTACGATATGGAAATGTAATGGGATCGCGCGGATCAGTTATTCCCTTTTTCATGAATAAAAAGGAAAGCGGGGTAATTCCAATTACCGACGAACAGATGACCCGGTTTAATATATCGTTGGAAGAAGGGATCGATATGGTATTGTTTGCATTAGAAAATCATTGGGGAGGCGAAATATGGGTACCCAAAATCCCGTCATACAGGATTCTGGATCTGGCAAAAGCAATCGCACCAGATTGCAGGATCGAAGATGTAGGAATCAGGCCAGGAGAAAAAATACACGAAGAAATGATCACCGAGGCAGATTCCTATTCAACTGTGGATATTGGTAAATATTACGCCATTTTACCGCAGGTTCCCATATGGAATAAGGGAGAATTTATGAAGCATTTTAACGCCCGGGCAGTACCTCAGGGATTTAAATACAGTTCAGGAGAAAATACCGAGTGGGAAACGGTAGAAAGCTTACGCGAAAAAATAAAAAAATATGTTCATCCTGATTTTACTGTTTGACCGATGAAAGCGATACCATACGGACATCAATACATATCGGAGGAAGATATTCAGGCAGTTGTCAGGACATTGCAATCCAATAATTTAACCCAAGGGCCGAAAATACCGGAATTCGAACAAAATTTTGCGGCTTATTGCCAGGCAAAATATGCAGTAATGGTATCCAACGGTACTGCAGCATTGCATCTGGCAGCTATGGCATTAGGCGTAAAGCCCGGCGATAAGGTGATCACTACGCCGATCACTTTTGTCGCATCGGCTAACGGCTTCCGCTATTGTGGTGCAGAAATCGTATTTTGTGACATAGACCCTGAAACTTTCCTGCTGGATCTGGACAAATTGGAAAACATATTGAAACAAGCGCCTGTTGGAACCTACAAGGGAGTAGTTCCTGTCGATTTTGCAGGATATCCCGTCCATGCGGAAAAATTGCGGAAAATAGCCGATCGTTATGGATTATGGATCGTTGAAGATGCCTGCCATGCTCCCGGAGGCTATTTCATCAACAGCAATGGAGAGAAAGAAATTTGTGGTGCATGTAACTATTCGGATCTAACCGTTTTTTCATTTCATCCGGTCAAGCATATTGCTACAGGTGAAGGAGGCGGATTAACCACCAATAACAAGAAATTGTATGATAAACTGCGCCTGTATCGGAGCCATGGCATGATCAGTGATCCCGAACTGATGGGAGAAAATCACGGCGGATGGTATATGGAAATGGTGGAACTGGGCTACAATTATCGTATGACCGATATTCAGGCAACTCTGGGCATCGAACAACTGAAACGGTTGGAATGGAACATAGGACGGAGGCAGGAGATTGCGCAAAAGTATACGGAGGCTTTTGCAGGAAAACAAGGTATCACTACCCCAAAAGTAGAAGAAGGTATCCGGCATGCATATCATTTATATGTGGTTCAAGTCGCAGACCGTTTAGGATTATATAATTACATGCGAGCGAACAATATTTTTGCACAAGTACATTACATCCCGGCTCATTTGATGCCTTATTACAGGAAATTCGGTTGGAAACACGGGGATATGCCGGTGGCTGAGCGTTATTATGAACGTTGTTTGACTTTGCCGATATTCCCGACATTGACCGATGATGAACAGGATTATGTGATTGAGAAAGTTAAAGATTTTCTATTAACCACTCGATCAAATTATAAAAACGCATAATTCATAACTCATAATTCTTAATTCTTCACTATTTAAATGAAGACCATAGCCATTATCCTTGCCAGGGGCGGAAGCAAGCGGATACCGCGAAAAAATATAAAACCCTTTTTAGGTAAGCCCATTATGGCTTATTCCATTGCTGCGGCCCAGGCTTCAGGTCTGTTTGATGAGATAATGGTTTCGACCGACGATATTCAGATTGCGGAAATTGCCAGGCAATATGGCGCTAATGTCCCATTCCTGCGGAGCGCATCTGCATCTGGCGATCATGCAACTACAGTTGACGCCTTAACGGATGTGCTGAACGGTTATCAACAAACTGGACAAACATTCGACCATGCCTGTTGCATGTATTCCACAGCGCCTTTCGTTTCGGATGATAAACTGAAAAAAGCTTATGATCTGCTGTTGCAGAAGGATTTTCTCTCAGTATTTCCGGTCATGCAGTTCAGTTATCCTGTATGGCGATCGCTAAAAATCGAAGGAGAAAAGTTAGTAATGAATTATCCCGAGTTCAGGAACACACGTTCACAGGATCTTCCCTCGGCTTATCACGATGCCGGGCAATTCTATTTCTTTAAGGTAGAAGCACTATTGGCCGAACAAACTCTGTTTACATCCAACTCCGGCGCTATCGTCATCAATGAATTGGAAGGACAGGATATCGACAGCGTAGAAGATTGGAAATTGGCCGAAATGAAATATAAATTACTATTTCGTAGCCGGAAAATAGGATAGGGATTTTGCTGTTTATTATTTCTTTGAATGAAACCTAAAGCTATTTTGCGAGCTGATGCTGGAGTTAATATTGGATATGGTCACTTTATCCGGTCTTTGGCGTTAGCCGATATGCTTAAGGAAGATTTCGATTGTACCATTGTAACGCAATCACCTACAGCATACCAGCAGGCAGAAGCATCTAAAGTATGTAAATTGATTGGTCTTCCGGCCGATGAAACGAAATTCGGTTTGTTTTTGGATATGCTTGCCGGTGATGAAATCGTGGTATTGGATAATTACTTTTTTGATACATCGTACCAACAAACCATAAAGAATAAAGGCTGCAAACTGGTATGTATCGACGATATTCACGCACAACATTTTGTCGCTGATGTTGTTATAAATCATTCGCCTCAAGTCATATTATCTGATTATTCGGTAGAATCATATACCAAATGCCTACTCGGGACAAAATATGTTTTGCTCAGAAAGCCTTTTTTGGAAATGGCTGGATATGCCAAGCCGACAGAAAATGAAAATGTTATTATTTGTTTGGGTGGAGCTGATCCTGATAATTGTACTTTGCAAGTTTTAGAATATGGGTTAAGGAATTATTCATCTTTTAATTATTTTGTTGTTTTAGGCGATGCGTTCATATATAAGAAGGAACTTGAGAAATGTCAATCTGAGGTAAATAATGTAAAATTGTTGTATTCCCTTGACAAATTCGAAATGAGCAAAGTAATGCAAAATTGTTACAGGGCAATTTGTTCTCCCAGTACTGTTTCTCTTGAATTTCTGTGTTCTAAAGGTGAGCTATACCTAAAATGTATTGCTGATAACCAGATAAATCTTTATCATTACTTTTTAAAAACACGAATAGGATTTGATTATACAGAATTCATCCAAAACAAATCATTGTTTAACAAATCATTGGTAAGCAACTTGATAGATGGAAGACAACAGGAAAGATTCATTAAAACTTTTAATGACTTACGATGAATATAGAATTGCAAAAGATTAATCCCGAAGATTTGGAGATGATTCGTCTCTGGAGAAATTCCCCGGATGTTTCCATGTATATGTATGACGACTCAGAGATAACTCCGGAACAACAGACAGATTGGTACCGCAGGATAAGCTCGGATAAATCATGTTATTATTGGATGATATATTGTGATAAAGTAGCTGTTGGATTGGCTTATATTACTGATATAAATTTCCTGTTTTCCAGTTGTTATTGGGGATACTATATTGGTGATCCTTCAAAAAGATATGGAGGAATTGGCGCAATTGTTGAATATAAAATTATAGAATACACATTTAATAATTTGGAATTGCATAAACTAAGATGTGAAGTTTTTGCGTTTAATTTAGCTTTAATACAAATGCATGAAATGTTTGGCTTCAGAAGAGAAGCATATTACAGACAACATATAAAAAAGAATAATAAATATGAAGATGTTGTGGGATTGGCTATCTTAAAATCCGAATGGATGTGTATCAGAGATTCGATCAAAAGAAAAATTATAAGATAATATGGAAAATAGAATAAAACAATTTCTTCAAGAAATTTTAGCAGACAAAGGAGAATCACTTGATATCTCGAAAATAGAAAACAATACAAAATTTCAGGAAATCGGGTTAACATCATTTGATTTAGCTGTTTTAACAGTTAAAATTGAAGACGAGTTTGGTATTGATGTTTTTGAAAATGGAATCATCAATTCTTTTGGAGAAATTGTGGATATGATAAAAGCTAAAAAATGAATTTGTTTTGGCACGACAGTTCATTGGGTGTGGATATCACTTATGCCCAATTAATGGATGAAATACTCAAATCACCGGAAAACAGGCTTGTGATAAAGGATCATAATCCTTATGTTGTTTTTTTGAGTATTATAAAAAACCTGTCATGCAAACGAACCAGCATTATTTTGGATGCAGAACTTTCTGAAAACGAGATCTCTGATTTAGGTTTAAAAGACGACCTTGAAACTACATATCAGGCTCATGCGGATCCAACGATAAATAGTTTCGAATCCTTTATCAAATACTTACTCGAAAATCAACATCATTTATTTATCGATATTTACACATCCGGAACGACCGGTAAGCCTAAAAAAATATCACAGTCTTTTTCCAATATCATTCGGTCGGTTAAGATCAATGAAAAAAATGAAAATGACATATGGGCATTGGCTTATAATCCTACACATTTTGCAGGTTTACAAGTGTTTTTCCAGGCTATTTTTAATAAAAATACATTAATCTATTGTTTTCACGGAGATTTTGAGCAGGCGGCAAAGGATATTGAAAAATATAAGGTAAACCGGTTATCATGTACACCCACCTTTATGAAGATGTTACTGTCTTTTCTGAAACAAGAAAATCCGGTCATGAAAACAATAACATTTGGAGGTGAAAAATTTGATAAAACCGTCGAAGACAAACTATCAAAAATATTTCCGGCAGCCAGGATTATCAATGTATATGCCTCTACAGAAGCCGGCAGCCTGTTGGCATCCGACGGCGAATATTTTAAGATTCCCGATAAATACAAAGATTTGATAAAAATCAGCAGCGACAATGAATTATTGATTCACCGCTCGTTGCTTGGCCGGTCGGACGCATTGGCTGTGCAGGAGGGTTGGTACAATACCTGTGACCTGGTGAAATACGTAGATGATGTACGGTTCAAGATAACAGGACGAAGTTCCGATATCATTAATGTCGGGGGATATAAGGTGAACCCATCAGAAGTTGAACAGGTTGTAAAAAGTGTCGACGGAGTGTCGGATGCAATCGTATACGGGCGGAAGAATTCCCTGACCGGAGCAATAGTTGTTGCAGATATTATAGTGGTTCAGGATTATCCTATTGAATCGGTTAGACAGGAAATCATGCGCGTTTCCCGGTCGACTCTGCAAGAGTGGAAAATTCCCCGGATCATCAATGTGGTGGACCATTTCAACTTGACGCGTACCGGAAAAGTTAAAAGGTCGTAATTTGTAATATTTGCTCAATATCAGTCAATTTGCAACTACTAAAAAAACATTTCTTTTGTAATACAAATATCAATTTTTGTATTATATTTGTAGCAGTAAACTGTATAAAACAGAGACGATATGAAACAAAACTTACATTTGCCCAGGAGTGGCGTCAAACAAAGGCTCCCGGAATAAAGCGGGAGCAAGATAGAATATTGTGTTGTACAATATAATCAATTTTTCTAATTAACAAAACAAATAATTATGAAATCTAAAATTTTAGTAATCGTATTTTGTTGGATTGTCTGCGTTGTAAACGCTCAAACGGCAACAGAAAAAACGGCCGTATGGGAGTATCCGGTGAGATTGGGAACGGATGAGTGGAGGATAACTTCTTATGCTGAAAAAGTGGAAAAGTCACAACCACCAAAAGAACTTTTGAATAGTTGGGATACTGAAACGCTTTTTAAGTATTGTGTTGATTATCCATTTAATCATGTGACTTTTATGTTTAACAACCCTAAGGATGGATTTAAGCGCGTATATGAGCAATCTACCGTGTGGCAGGAATTTATAAAGCGAAAAGATGCATTAAATGTCTTTGCCCAATATTTTGAAGCCCGTCCGCTTAAACGATTATTTGAGATTTCTAACACCAAAGTACGTACTGATGAACTGCTTACTCTATTTGTTCTCGAAAAAGTGGTTTCGGAAACAGATTTTGCAGTTCATCTAGATTCATCAGGCAAAAGAAAATTGGCGGATATTATCTTGCATACTCACCAAGGCAAGAAAGATTATCCCAATGAATTATTCGGATTCCCTTACAATTCTTCTTTAAGTGCGCTTCTTAAAATTTTAGAATGCGACCAGGTTACATCCTCTAATGATGAAATATCGTTGATAAAATTCCGTGAAAAAACGGGTAATGAGTCTTTCATTGATGAGCGTATGGAAACTGCAATCATCACAAGAATTTCTAACTATATAAATAAATAACAATGAAATATTTGATATCTTTATTAAGCGTCATGTTATTTGCTTCGTGTGCAAATAATGAGATGTCCGATGAAAATAACGTCGATATAAGTTGTGACCAATTTGATACTTCCGGATTGAAACTATATCCGTTTGTTCCATTTACAGATGAAGAATGGCGGGCAATGAGTTATGCATACAAAATGGAACGGCGGCAAATTCCTGAAGATTTTTTACGCGAAATGACCACTAAAGAACTTTTTTATCAGGTTGTTTACACCGATTTGTCAAAAGACATGTTCGTGTTTAACACGATGCAGCAAGGTTTTGAAGCTGTTACCGAACGATTGAACATGTTTCCCGAATTATTGAATCGACCAGATGCAGGACACGTACTTCTGGAAATATTGCAAAAGATAGATCCGTCAAAAATAGACGGACAGGATTGTTTCTGGTTTAACCATTGTTTACAGATAATTTTAGCACAACCAGAAATAATTAACCGTATGACAGACGAGGATATTGACAACTATATTCAACAACAAATTCGCTGTCATGATGTTATTAGAGATTTGAAAAGCGACTATCCCGCAAGTGCGGCTTTGATTTTGTTCGGACTTGGCAATGTAATGATCCGCTATGAATTTGAGCCTTTTATGCAGACACTTAACAGACACCCGGTCACAAATGAATTATATTGGAATACTCAGTGTATAAATGAACAACACGCTTTGCAAGTAATTAATTACATTAAACAATTTAAGAATAGATGAAATGAAAAAGATATTTTTAATGCTACTTATTTCCGGGCTTCAATATAGCATATTTGCACAATGTGGGACCGGACTATGTAATGAATTTTTCGTTAAAACGCCAAACCTCAGTAATGTTAAAGCGTGTTCCAGTGGCTGTTGGCCTGATGACTACGTCGCAAGATTTGACGCAGATACCAGAGGATATGCCATATCGTCTGCTCATATTTATGAAGGAGGCACCAATGATTACAACTGCCATGGTTATGCATGGCATGTGAAAGAGGGAGGAAACAGGGTTTGGATCAATAATTTAGGCGAGGAAGTAGGGAATGTTAATGCATATTGGATTGACAATAGCTATACTCTTTATAATAAATACAATAATCCACACAACCAAAATCTGAAAGTTTTTTATGGTTCTGATGATCATTCTGCAATAACAACATCTGATCCGAATGTTTTCATTTCCAAAATGGGAGCTGGTTGTTTGGTTGCCCACCGTTGGGATAATTCACCATATAATGCGAGCAATTTGAGATATTATAGTAAATATCCCGCTCTAACTTTTTATATAAGTCATAATGTAGACCCACTTTTTGGTACTACCCCGAACAATTACGTCCATTTATCATTATCGTCAGTGAATGGGGTGGTGCCAACATATCTTAATGGTTATTCCTGGGCATGGTATGTGCATTTGAAGGGTGGCTGGGAAGAAAACTGGCAAGTGATTGATGTAACAAGAGGGGCCAATCAGGCTACTGATTTGCATATTAGCGCAAATACAATCTATTATGGCGACCTGGATATAGAGATTAAGTGCGTAGGTGAAAATGGCGTAACAGGGCAAAGATATACGGCATACGGAACCATAAGATGTTATGATTGTCAGTTTAGCACTTCATGGATCAAAAGCGGCGCGATGATTGCCTATCCCAACCCTGTATCCGATATACTGAATGTCGATCTTGACCAATTGTTGACTATTGAGTCGCAGCAGGCAACCACCAACGGCAAGCAGATAAAGCAGGGCAAAACTTTCGATGTGCGCCTGTATGACGGGCAGGGCAACCTTCTGCGGCACAAAAAAACGCAGGGAGGAAAAGTGGAATTTGATGTATCCACGCTGCCCAACGGCATCTATCATCTTCATATTTACGATGGGGTGAATAGCAAGCCGGAAATGCGGCAGGTTGTCGTCGAACACTGAGAAGGCAAGATGAACTTGTTTAATAACCATTAAATTTTTACCATTATGGCAAAATCGAACAATAATGTAATTACCCACGGATTGAGCGGTAAAATCGGGGATTTGCTCGTATTCCGTCAGGTAAGGGGCAAAACCGTTGTATCCAAAATGCCTCAGATGCCGGCAAAGTCAAGTGAAAGCCAACAAGCACACCATCGTCGGTTCCAACAGGGCGTGCTGTACGGTAAGGCTGCCGTGAATGATCCCGCCACCAGCGGACTCTACGCGGAAAGAGCCGCCGCCCAGAAGCGGACAGCATTCAATGTGGCTGTCGCTGATTTCTTCAATGCTCCCGATATCGAACACGTCGATATTTCAGACTACACCGGGCAACCGGGTGATATAATCCGCATCCGGGTACACGACGACTTTATGGTCAAATCCGTAACTGTCAATATCGCCAACGCCGACGGTTCGCTGGTAGAAGAAGGCGAGGCGCAACCCGATGCATCAGGCTACGTCTGGACATACACGGCTACCCAGGCTAATGAAAGCCTTGACGGCGACAGGATCGCCATTTCGGCCTCGGACATGCCGGGAAATATTACGCGTGGCGAACAGGAATTATAAGGCTCGGAAGCCGAGCTATCACAGATATTTTCGTGTCGGTTTACGCTGGCAATAATCAACAATGGCTCGGTTCTATGTTGGAGTATAGGATCAGTATAAGATGAGTATAGGATCAGTACAGGATCGATAACGTTTTCCGGAACAGAATATGGCTTTTCTGTGTCTTAAAAATAAACATATGTCCAACGCAAAATCCCGGAGGGTTTCAAAAACTTCCGGGGTAGAATGTAAAAGATAAGAAAGCCATCTACTGTTAAATTAAGCAATTGGATATTATCCACTTTCGTTCATGATCCCGCCTGAACGGATTCCCTGCCTGAACGGCGTAGTCGGGCAGGATCGCTTTGCCAAGTAAGATTTCTGCGTTTCGCGCCAATAATCAATAGTCAATAATCAATAATCGATTATCAATAGCCAATTATTTAAATGATTATTTTTGCTGAGTTTATTGATATCTTGTCGGATCATTGAAATTTAGTTATGTGCGGATGAAAACAATATTGTTGACGGGAGACTCACGAGGAGTCGGCCATGTGATTGCTAAGTTGCTGTTGAATAACACATATAAAGTCATAGGTATTAGCCGTCGCAGGAATAAAGAAATTGACCGCCTCTGCGATCAGTTTGGCGAAAATTATACCCATCTCGATTATGACCTGGAAGATGTTGCGGGCATAAAAGATTTATACCTTCATCAGGTTAAACCCTTAGGTCCCATACATGCATATGTCAATAATGCAGCTATCGCCTATGATGACATTATCACCAATCTCGCTTTGGATCCGTTGGAAAAAATGTACCGGGTGAATGTTTTTTCACCCATGATGATGACAAAGTATATCATTCGTGACATGTTATTGCATAAAACCCAAGGGTCTGTTATCCATATTTCCTCCATTAGCGTTCATACCGGTTACAAAGGTTTGGCCATGTATGCATCCACCAAAGGGGCATTGGAAGCCTTTTCGAAAAACACAGCACGGGAGTGGGGCAAGGCAGGAATACGTTCAAATGTTGTTTGCCCCGGTTTTATGGCAACCGACATGAGCGCAAAACTCGATGATGAGCAACAAAATAAGATATTCAGCAGAAATTCAATGGGTAAGCTTATAGATATTGACTCTGTTGCATCAACAGTTGAATTTTTATTAAGCGACCGATCCGGGAGCATAACCGGCCAGGTAATTCATACGGACAATGGAACCATCTAATGTACATATTCGCTTGGCTGATATCACAGATGCCGGCCGGATCAATGATTTATTACAGCGGGCAGCACCTCAATACGTAAGAGATGATGCATTCTGGATATGGATACATCGTTTGCTGGGTTGCGCTCCTTCGATCATTACTGTTGCAATTGTCGGGGATAAAATTGTTGGACATTATGCCATCATCCCAATGGAAGTCATGATCGATGGAAATGTTTATCCTGCAGGATTGGGAATACATGCATTGGTTGATAAACAATGTAAAGGCGTATCCATTATCGATATATCCCGCCTGGCATATGATG
The DNA here is from genome assembly GCA_031551645.1 of Bacteroidales bacterium. Taxonomy (GTDB): domain Bacteria; phylum Bacteroidota; class Bacteroidia; order Bacteroidales; family UBA4181; genus JAIRLS01. Next base: position 21,845 of record JAVBNI010000246.1, read on the forward strand.
AAGCCCGGAAAAGAGGAATGAAATTCATATATGGATTTCCAAATAAAAATTACAGGCTGATACAAGAAAGGATAGAACGGTGGAAAAAGGTGGCATTATTCAATTCATATGAAATTGCGACTGAACCGGGTATCGACTTTCCTACGGATTTTTCATGGGAATCTGTAGCGGATAACTTCGACTATGACTTGTTCTTTGCATTGGGACAATTGCTGGAATCGGGAATTAAGAACGAACACTACAGGATAAAAAAAGATATCCTATATTATTACTTCCGGTACATTCATCACCCTCAGAACTTATATTTAACCTTTTTCCTTTTTCGTAAAAATACGATTGTCGGGTGCCTGTTCCTGAAGAAATTTGTTTCCGAAAATGAAATTACCCGGTTACATCTGGTTGATTTTTTGAGAACAGCTGATTTGAGTTATGGACATATTCTGCAATTTTGCAAATTTTATGCAAGCCGGATAGAAGCTGATACCATATCGATATGGCCGGTTAACATAGAATTCCGGAACGAACTCCAAAAACAAGGCTTTGAGCCGGTCGGCTTCGATACATTTTTTGGCATCAAGGTTTTGGATAGTGATATCATAAAACACGATATTTATAACTTTGAAAATTGGGAATTGATGATGGGTGATTCTGACGCAATATAAAAGAAATGAATACGATTAAAATAGGAAACAGGATAATATCTTCCGATTCCCCGTGTTTTATCATCGGGGAATTGTCATGCAACCATTTGCAAGATATTGATATTGCCAGGAAATCTATCGATTTAATGGCCGAATCCGGTATCGAGTGTGTAAAATTGCAAACCTCCAAACCCGATGGCATCACAATAGATTGCGATAACGAATATTTCCGGATAAACGGAGGAACGCTCTGGGACAACCGCACGCTATATGATTTATACAAGGAAACATACACTCCTTGGGAATGGCATCAGCCATTGAAAGAATATGCAGATTCAAAAGGGCTGATCTTTTTTTCATCTCCTTTTGATTTGGATGCAGTTGATTTTTTGGATGCCTTGGATGTCCCGGCTTTCAAAATAGCCTCATTTGAGATCACAGATATTCCGCTTATTGAAAAAGTCGCCGGCAAGGGTAAACCGGTGATCATTTCAACCGGTATTGCAGAAAGGCAGGACATAGATGACGCGGTCGCAGCTTGCAAAAGGAAAGGGAATGAACAGATTATTATATTGAAATGTACATCTGCATATCCGGCGCCCTATCATGAAATGAATTTAAGCCTTATCCCCCGTATGATGCATGATTATGACTATTTAATAGGATTATCCGATCATACATTGGATAATTTGGCTGCTATTACCGCTGTAGCTTTGGGGGCTAAGGTTATAGAAAAACATTTTATCATTGACCGGAAAATGGGCGGCCCCGATGCTGCATTCTCCATGGAGCCTGCGGAATTCGAGGACATGATACACACCATCAGAAATGTTGAATCTCTGTTAGGGAAACAAGATTATTCGCTTGGTGAAACATCATCGAAAAACAAACGTTTTGCCCGGTCACTATTTGTTGTTGAGAATGTCCGGGAGGGAGAGCGACTTACTGCCGATAATATCCGTTCCATACGTCCCGGATATGGATTACACCCTAAATATTACAGTGAAATCCTCGGTAAAAAATTTAGAAAAGATATTCAAAAGGGAACTCCGTTAAGTCTTGATTTAATAGAATAAAAAGATGATAGAGTCATTCAGAAATAAAAAAATATTATTGGTTGTAGCCCATCCTGACGATGAACTCTTGGGGGTTGGCGCAACAATGAATCGGCTGGTAAACGATTATGGTTGTATCATTAAGGTTGTTATTTTGGGAGAGGGCATCACGTCCAGGCATGACCAGAGAGACACCATCCTTTGGCAGGAACAAATCAAAAAACATAAGGAAAATATCAGGAAAGCCCAGCGAATGATCGGTTATCAGGAACTGTCCGTTTATGATTTTCCAGACAACCGGTTTGATTCAATTGATTTGTTGGATATTGTAAAAGTTGTCGAAAAAGAAAAAGAAACATTTGAGCCGGAAATAATTTTTACGCATCATGGCGGCGATTTAAATATAGACCACCAGCGTACTTGTGATGCTGTTGTTACAGCATGTCGTCCTATGGAACAGGAAAAGGTCAAAACAATCATATGCTTTGAAACCCCTTCGGGAACAGAATGGCGTTCACCTGCCGATCCGAAGCATTTTATCCCCAACTTGTTTTTTGAAATTAATCAGGATAATCTGTCGGCAAAAATAAATGCCATGGAAGCTTATGAGTCTGAAAAAAGAACCTATCCCCACCCCCGTTCTCCCGAAGCATTAACAATTCTTGCTCAACGATGGGGAATTGCCATTGGGAAAAGATATGCGGAAGCCTTTATGTTGATCAGATCAATCGATTAAGAGGAGATTTTATTTAAGGAATCAAGACAAAATAATTTATTCATTTGACAGGATCAACATGATGTACAGGATTATTTATATCTTGTAAATCACGTTAATCCTGTCTGAAAAAAGTGAGGATGTTATTTTGTCATTGTAACTAAGCTATCATTTTTCCGGATAAACTTTTTGAGAAAATTCAAAGATTTGCTGCTGGAAATATTTGAAGAAAGTCTACACTATGATGTGCATTTTGTAAAGCTTTGAAATACTGATCAAGAAAGCTTTAGAAGTCCCCCTTCGGAATTTGTGCAGGTCACATTTGCAATCGATTAAACAATTAAGTTTTATTGTATTATCTGTTATATTGACTATCTTTGCGGCCTCAATTGATTGTAGAAGTTAATCAATTGGAAAGTAAAGTTTTGATTTTATAGTGTATGAAAATACAGATGTGTGATCTCCTCGGCCAATACAGGAAAATTCAACCAGAAGTTGATGAGGCAATGTCACAGGTGATCAATGGTTCTGCGTTTATCAATGGGCCACAAGTAAGAGAGTTCAAAACCAATCTTGAACGATACACAGGAGCGAAACACGTAATCCCTTGCGGGAATGGGACAGATGCTTTACAGATTACATTGAATTGCCTTTTGTCCCGAAAGCAAACAAGAACACTAAATTTAAGTCGACGATATAAAGCGAATCATACGACTGGTCGTTAGACTCTTAGATCCTAGTCTGTAAATATTCAATATTCGATCATCAATTAAATGAGCATACTGGAAAAAATCAAAAACAATCAGGAAATTATCGGGATCATTGGCTTGGGATATGTAGGCTTACCATTAGCTGTTGCATTTGCCGAAGTTGGATTGCATGTTATTGGCTTTGATAAATCGCAAGACAAAGTCGATAAAATCAATCGGGGTGAAAACTACATCAAGGATATCCGTGATGCTGTCTTGAGAGAAGTCGTTGATAAAATATTTTTTAAGGCGACTACTGATTTTTCTGAAATCAAGCTATGTGATGCACTGCTCATTTGTGTGCCTACTCCGCTCGACCGTTTTAAAAAGCCGGACATGACTTACATAGAGTTAGCTTGTATAAGTATAGGCAAACACATGAAAAGAGAAACGTTTATTTGCTTAGAAAGTACAACTTACCCAACTACAACAGAGTCATTCATGCTTCCCATCCTTGAAAAGGAATCGGGGTTAAAGCATGATAAAGATTTTTGGTTAGCATACTCTCCGGAAAGAGTCGATCCTGGCAATGCAAATTTTCACACAAAAAATACGCCTAAGGTACTTGGTGCCATCACTCCCGAAGGATTGAAAATTGGACAACAAATATATTCAAAAGCCATTGAAAAAATCCACGTAGTAAGTTCTCCGCGTGTGGCCGAAATGGTAAAAATATTGGAAAATACTTATCGTTTGGTTAATATCAGCCTCATCAACGAACTGGCTTTGCTGGCAGGTAAGATGCACATCAATATCTGGGAAGTGATTGAGGCAGCTAAAACCAAACCTTTCGGGTTTCAGGCATTTTACCCTGGACCGGGTGTCGGCGGGCATTGCATCCCGCTCGATCCGTTCTACTTAGAGCATATTGCCAAAATGTACGATTTTGACCTGAGCATGATCCATACTGCAGGGCACATCAATATGCGGATGCCTCATTACATGTACATCAAGATAAGTACAGCTTTAAATAAACATAAGAAATCAGTGAATGGGAGTAAAGTGTTTTTCTTAGGTGTGGCATATAAGCCCAATATTGACGATGAACGTGAATCGCCAGCTTTGGAGATTATTGACGAAGTAGTGAAAAAAGACGGAATTGTATCGTATAACGATCCTTTTATTCCCCAAATAACCACACATGATGGGTATACGTTTTCTTCAGTAGAGTTATGTGTTAAAAATTTGTCGAATGCGGATGTGGTCGTTATTACCACTAAACATTCTGTATATGATTTTGAAATAATCAAACAATATTCAAATATTATTGTAGATTTACAAAATGCATTTAGACAGAATAGTGAAAATATTTATAAGCTATAAAATAAAAGAGTGATAAAAAAAATAAAAATACACTTAGTTGTCGTTGATATTTTGATTATTAGTGAATTATAATATTGAAATCCCATTTTGTTAATTTACATTTAGGATATTACAAAACAATTCAAAAATTTAATCGGATAGTAGTGATACTTGAAAGTAATTGGAGTTAAAGGAGGTGCAAGCTTGAGATTTTTAATTAAAATATTTATTGTATTGTCTCTTGATGTAGCCTTAACTGCTTGTACAAAAGAGAAGATTTTAAGTGATGAAAAAGACATATTGAATTTTTCATTGGAGAATATTACTTGTGCTTTCCAGTGGGAAGGCCAAACACTGTATATTCTCATGCATGATTCCATTGATATATCAAAAGCTTATATTCCTCAAATTACTGTTTCTGAACATGCAACTGTTTATCCGCCTTCAGGAATGCCTCAGATCTTTTCTTATTCCGGTGCTCGATATATTGTTAAAGCCCAGAGTGGAAATTCTAAAGAATATATTGTTAAAGTCAGAATAATTAAATCAGGTAATGAAATCTTAGAGTTTAAATTTCCAAATATCAGCAGCAGGATTGAAAGTATTTCCGATTCCATCATCCACATGGTAGTTTTTGATGATATAAGTTTAGAAAATTTGTCTCCTGAAATAGTATATTCCGAGGGAGCACAAATATTCCCATTACCGGGTATTCCCCAGAATTTTCAATCGTCTGTAAAATATACAGTGACAGCTCAGGATGGAAGTATTCGAAAGTATAAAGTTTTGGTGGAAAAAAGAGCAAATGAAGCTTGTGATATATTGCAGTTCGATTTTCCCAATATTGGCCATAAAACGATAATTTCTGACCAATTGGTTTTTATAGAACTGTATGAGAAGGTCGATATTACCAAACTTACGCCTAACATAAAAACTTCTGAATACGCATCTGTTGCTCCATCAACAGGAATTTCTCAGGATTTTACTAATGAAGTATTATACGAGGTGACGGCACAGAATGGAACCAAGAAAACATATCGCGTACAAGTAAAGGAAAATTTGAGCGATCCTAACAATATCCTTTCTTTTTCATTTCCTAATATACCTCATCAGGCGATCATTACAAATGATACAATTTATGTCGATATATATACCGATATCCCTCTTAGGAATTTGGCTCCTATGATTGAAATATCTGATAAGGCAACTATATATCCGGCAAGCGGGGTTGTCCAGAATTTCAAACAAGAAGTCAAATATACAGTAACTTCTGAGAGTGGAGTTACACATGACTATATCGTCAAAACCCAAAGGGAATTAAGTAACCAGAATAAATTGTTGTCATTTGCTATTTCCGGACAAATAGCAGATGTTAAAATTAACGGGTTGGCTGTAACTGTGACTATCAATGGCTCGGTTGATAAGACCCGCTTAGTTCCTCTTATAAAAATATCGGAAAATGCGACTGTTGATCCCCTGTCAGGAATAGAAACGAATTTTGCCAGTCCAGTAACATATACAGTTACAGCACAAGATGGTACTATAGCAAAGTATATAGTGGCCGTTAATCAAAAATTGAGCAGTGAAAAGGAAATACTTTCTTTTAATATACCCAATAAAGCTACTGTAGTAAAAATTGAAGGTCAAAATATAACTGTAGATGTATATGAGAATGTTGATATTACCCGTTTAACTCCAATCATACAAATATCGAAAGATGCAACGATAAACCCTTCTTCTGGAACAACGTTTGATTTTTCCCATCCAGTAAATTATGTAGTTACATCTCAGGATGGTAATTCCGTATTTTATACAGTAACAGTTAATCAAAGCTTAAGCCGTAAAAAAGAAATCGAAAGTTTTAAATTGGTTGGTACTGAGCAGATACTTGAACGAGAGGGAAATAATTTATTTGTTTATGTTCCTTACGAAACGGATATTACTTCTGTATCAACAGAAATTACTGTTTCCGACAAAGCAACTGTGAGCCCAGAAAGCGGGGTTCAAATAAATTTTACTAATCCGCAAATATATACAGTTACGGCAAGTAATGGGGGTACGGAAAATTATTTAGTGTCAGTGAAAAAAAGTCCGTGGAGAAATGTAATTAAAAATGGTGAAGCTCCTTTTTTGAGGGTTGATGGACATTCATTGATTGTTTTTAAAGATAAGATGTGGTTGATTGGAGGATGGCTGGGAAAATATGAGAATAATAAAGCAACTTATGTTGATGGCGAAAATTATTGGACCTCACAGGTCTGGTGTACTTCAGATGGAATTAATTGGGAATCGAAAGGAAATGCTCCATGGAATGGACGACATGGATTCGGATGTGTAGTATTCGACAATAAAATATGGGTAATAGGTGGGGATCAACATACTGATGTATGGAATTCGGAAGACGGTATGACTTGGAATAAAATTTTAGATATTGTACCCTGGGGAAAAAGATATTTTCCGTATGTTGTCAGTTTCAAAGGTAAAATATGGACAATGGGTGGGCAAAACGTTAATTTTACAGGATTATATCTAGATAAATATAATGATATTTGGAGTACCACCGATGGTATTAATTGGGTTAGAGAAGTTGATTTTGTAAATTGGGTCCCCCGAGGATTAATGAGTGGAACCGCTGTATTAAATGATGAACTCTTTATATTAGGTGGAAGTTCTCTTTATAGTTATGCATATAATGACATTTGGAAAACAATTGATGGCATTACTTGGACACAAGTAACCAATCATGCTGAATGGGGATCTCGTTCATGGCATTCAGTGGCAAGTTATAATAATAAACTTTGGATAATGGGCGGTGATTTGGATATATCAACTGTTTTATCAAATGAAGTTTGGTATAGTTCCGAGGGAAGAACTTGGATGCAGCAAAAAGGGATCTTTTGGGAACCTCGACATGCTGCAGCGGCCATATCGTTTAAGGACAAATTATGGATGGTTGGAGGATTGATAGCTAGGGATATCTGGGGAGAGACTTCGAATGATGTTTGGATGATGGATATAAATTAAAATGAAGCGTTGAATGAAAAATTTCTTAATCACCGGTGCCGACGGTTTTATCGGCTCACATCTCACGGAAATGCTTTTGGCTGAAGGCTATAAAGTAAAAGCTCTTTCTTATTATAATTCTTTTAATTATTGGGGATGGTTGGACGAAATAAAGCATCACAACCTGGAAGTTATTACCGGTGATGTCCGTGACCCTCATTTTTGCAAGCATATTACAAAAAATATTGATGTAGTGTTCCATCTTGCAGCGCTTATTGCCATTCCGTATTCTTATGTTGCTCCTGATAGCTATGTAGACACCAATGTAAAAGGGACTCTCAATATTTGCCAGGCGGCCAAGGAAAATGGAGTGAAGCGAGTATTGACAACGTCGACATCAGAGGTGTATGGTACAGCACAATATGTTCCGATTGACGAAAAACATCCCAAACAACCGCAATCCCCTTATTCGGCAAGTAAAATCGGAGCGGATATGATGGCAATGAGTTTCTACAACGCTTTTGAAGTTCCTGTTGTGATTGCCCGACCTTTTAACACATACGGACCGCGGCAATCGGCACGGGCTATTATCCCTACCATCATCTCGCAAATAGCCAATGGCAAGAAAGAAATTAGACTGGGTGATTTAACACCTACACGCGATTTCAACTTTGTAAAGGATACTTGCCGCGGATTTGTTGAACTAGCAAAGTGTGATGCAGCTATTGGTCAAGAAATAAACATAGCCAGTAATTACGAAATATCAATGCGTGATACGTTGGAATTAATTGCCAAAATCATGCAATCGGATGTGCGATTTATAGAAGATACAGAGCGGCTTCGTCCTAAAAATTCTGAAGTATTTCGTCTGTGGGGAGATAATACCAAAATTAAAAACCTTACAGGATTTACACCTCAGTACTCTATTGAACAAGGTCTGTGCGAAACTATTGATTGGTTCCGTAATCCCGACAATTTGAGGAAATATAAATCGGACATTTACAATGTATAGCGACATCATTCAATTTATCAGACAAACTTTTGGAGAAACGAAGGACATTATTCTTCTGCATGCACCATGCTTTGTAGGAAATGAAAAAGAATATTTATGCGAATGCATTGACAGTACCTATGTTTCAAGTGTCGGGAGGTTTGTCGACAAATTTGAAGAGATGGTTGCTGCATATACAGGAAGTAAAAAAGCTGTTGTATGTGTGAATGGTACGAATGCTTTACATTTGGCTTTATTATTGGTCGGAACACAACCTGACGATGAGGTAATTACCCAGCCGCTTAGCTTCATCGCTACGTCTAATGCAATTTCATACTGTGGCGCTAATCCTGTGTTTATTGATGTGGATAAAGATACCATGGGGCTTTCACCATTCAAGATGCGCGAATGGTTGATGGTAAATGCTGAACTGAAGAATAACGAATGCATCAATAAAATCAGTGGCAAACGAATAAAAGCATGTGTTCCGATGCATACATTCGGTCATTCTGTTCATTTAGATGAACTGGTGCAGTTATGTAATGAATATCATATCGAATTGGTGGAGGATGCTGCCGAAAGTCTTGGCAGTTTCTATAAAGGTAAACATACAGGAATTTTTGGAAAAATAGGGATATTGAGTTTCAATGGTAATAAAACCATCACCACGGGCGGTGGTGGCATGTTGTTGTTTCAAGATGAAGAATTGGGCGCTTATGCCAAGCATTTGAGTACTCAAGCCAAAGTTCCGCACAGGTGGGAATTTGTACACGACCACATCGGGTACAATTACCGTATGCCTAATATCAATGCGGCTCTTGGATGTGCACAAATGGAGCATTTGTCGGAGTTTGTGGCCAACAAGCGAGATTTGGCACAACGATATGCAGACTATTTCAAAAGTATTGGGGTAGATTTTTTTATCGAACCGAAAGATTGTTTGTCAAACTATTGGCTTAATGTGATTGTTTTAAAAAATAAAACAGAACGTGATAATTTCCTGCAATACAGCAATGATAACGGCGTGATGACACGTCCGATATGGCGGTTGATGAACCGTTTGCCTATGTTTGCGAATTGTCAATGCGGGGATTTGAGCAATGCCGAATGGTTCGAAGAGCGTGTGGTTAATATTCCGAGCAGCGTCAGGATAAAATGTTAAAAGACAGAAATATCATACTTGTTGGTGGTGGAGGCCACTGTAAATCGGTGATAGATGTTGCCGAAGGTGCAGGTTGGCATATACTCGGAATACTTGATACCACTGATAATGTCGGTAAAAAGGTATTGGGATATGAAATTATCGGTACGGATGAGATGATAGTCGATTTTATTGATAAGGCTCAATTCGTAGTCACAGTGGGGCAAATCAAAAATCCCGGGTTGCGAATGAAACTGCACGATGTAATATCGTCAGTCGGTGGAATGTTGGCTACCATTATTGCTGCCGATGCACATGTTTCGTCTCATGCACAAATCGGGGTTGGAACAGTGGTGATGCACCAAGCTGTGGTAAATGCGGGAGCACGGATTGGCACAGGGTGTATCATTAATACCTTGGCTAACATCGAACATGACGCCGTTGTTGGCGATTATTGTCATATATCCACAGGTGCAATGGTCAATGGCGATTGTTCGGTAGGGAGTGAGACGTTTATAGGAAGCGGGGTGATTCTTTCCAATGGGGTTTCCGTTACCGAACGGTGTGTAATAGCGGCAGGGGCTGTTGTTCGTAAAAATATTTCGGTAAGCGGCATATATGCAGGCAATCCTGCAATTAAATATAAATGAAATGGAACGGACAATCATCATAGCCGAAGCAGGTGTCAATCACAATGGTTCTATTGAGTTGGCAAAACAACTTATAGACGTTGCTGCCGAAGCGGGTGTTGATTATGTGAAGTTTCAAACTTTTAAGGCTGAAAATTTGGTTACCAAATCGGCGAAAAAGGCCGATTACCAGCAAAAGAATACGAAAAACGACAATTCGCAATACGAAATGCTCAAAAAACTGGAATTGTCAACGGAACAGCATTTCGAATTGACAACATATTGTAATTCCCGCGGGGTAAAATTTTTCTCAACGGCGTTTGACTTGGATAGTATTGATTTTCTTGCAAGTCTTCACCTTGGATTATGGAAAATTCCATCGGGTGAAATAACCAATTATCCTTATCTCAAACGAATAGCTCAATACAGTCAACCCGTCATTCTTTCGACAGGTATGAGTACCATGCAGGATATTCATGTGGCTGTTGAAGTCTTGGTAAAATATGGCGTCAAAAAATCGCAGGTAACCGTTTTGCACTGTAATACGCAATATCCGACGCCAATGCAGGATGTGAACCTGTTGGCGATGAATACTATTGCCAAAGAAATAGGTGTAAAAGTCGGTTATTCGGACCATACGTTGGGAATTGAAATTCCCATTGCGGCGGTTGCGCTTGGTGCAACGGTGATTGAAAAGCATTTTACATTGGACAGGAACATGGAAGGCCCAGACCATAAGGCTTCGCTCGAACCCAATGAGTTGAAGGCAATGGTTGCCGCTATTCGTCATGTTGAAAAAGCGCTTGGTTCTTCACAAAAAATAGTGTCAGTATCCGAAAATGAGAATATAAATATTGCACGTAAAAGTATAGTTGCTTCCCGCTTTATATCTAAGGGTGAAATGTTTACCGAAGATAACCTGACGGTGAAGCGTCCCGGAAACGGAATATCGCCTATGCGATGGGAGGAAATATTGGGTAAATTTGCAGTTCGTGATTTTAATGAAGACGAATTGATAGAGTTATGAAAAAAGTTTGCGTCATAACAGGTAGTCGCGCCGAATACGGATTGATGAGCCGTATGATGCGTCTTATCCGTAATGATGATGATTTGCAACTGCAAATCATTGCTACCAACATGCATCTTTCGCCCGAATTCGGGTTAACCTACAAGGAAATTGAAACTGACGGATTTACGATTGATAAAAAGGTACACATGTTGTTGTCGTCTGATGCAGTCAACGCTATTGTTAAATCAGTCGGGTTGGGAACTATTGGTTTTGCGGATGCTTACGAAGACTTGAAGCCTGATATGATTGTTGTTTTGGGCGACCGTTATGAAATTTTAGCGGCTGTTTCGGCGGCTTTGCTTTACAAAATTCCTGTTGTTCACCTGCATGGCGGCGAAATTACCGAAGGCGCTTATGATGATGCAATTCGGCATGCCGTAACCAAAATGTCGCACTTACATTTTACTTCTACCGAAGAATACAGGCGGCGGGTTATCCAGATGGGCGAAAATCCTTCTACCGTTCATTATGTTGGTGCTTTGGGCTGCGACAACATTAGGCATATACCTTTGATGTCGAAAGACGAATTGGAACAATCGCTTCATTTTGCGTTGGACAAAAATACGGTATTGGTGACCTTTCACCCTGTAACGATGGAGAATAATTCTGCCGAAAAACAATTTGGAGCGTTATTGGCCGCATTGGATAATTTCAAGCAATTGCGTATCATTTTTACGATGCCTAATTCCGACACCAATGGACGTATCATTATTGAAATGATAAAACGTTATGTTGAGAATAATGCGGAACGTGCGGTATGGTTCACATCGCTTGGTATGAGACGTTACCTGTCGATACTTCAATACATTGGCGGGGTTGTGGGTAATTCATCAAGCGGAATTATTGAAGTGCCGAGTTTTCATATTCCAACCATCAATATCGGTGACAGGCAAAAGGGTCGTGTTGCTGCGGCGAGTGTGCTCAACTGTAATCCCGAAAAGGCCGCAATTGAAGAGAATTTAACTGCCATCCTGCAACCTGGTTATAAAGATTCTTTGGGAAATATTCAAAATCCTTATAACAAACCGAATACGGCAGAAGAAATTGTCAAAATAATCAAAGAGCAAAAGATAGAACCTGTAAAGAAATTCTATAATCTGGAATGGCATGACTGATGTATCGAAATATACGATAAATAAAAATGCTACTATTAAAGAGGCATTGGTACGGCTCGACAAACTGTCGGACGATGTGCTGACATTGTTTGTTCTTGACGGGGAACGGATGATTGGTACGTTGACAGACGGGGATATTCGACGTGCATTAATTCGTAACACTTCATTGGATACAAGCGTAGAGCAGGTAATGAATATACATTTTAAATCTATTTGCTCCAATGATAAAAACATCCAAAAAATACGCGACATAAAAGCAGAAGGCATCCAATTGTTGCCTTGCCTGGATACCAATGGGAGGTTGTTAAAAATACACAATCTCAAAAAGAAAAAATCATTGTTGCCGATAGATGCTGTATTAATGGCAGGGGGAAAGGGAGAACGATTACGTCCGTTAACGGAAAAGATACCCAAACCGCTTTTATCTGTAGGAAACAAGGCCATTATTGATTACAATGTAGATAGTCTGATAAGTTATGGCGTAGAAAATATCTATGTTACTACCAATTATTTGGCGGAACAATTGGAACAACATTTTGTGGTTGCAAGACAAGGTATTAAGATTAATTGTGTGCGAGAAAGAGAGTATTTGGGAACTATTGCTTCCGTCAAATTTATCCCTGATATAAAAAATGATGAAGTGTTGGTGATGAATTCCGATTTGTTTACCAATATTGACTTTGAAGATTTCTATCGTCATTTCCTTGAAAAAGATGCTGATATGTCAGCCGCTGCCATTCCCTATTCTATCAATGTCCCTTATGGGATTTTCGAATTGGAAGGGAGAAACATACAGGGAATAAAAGAAAAGCCTACCTATAATTACTATGCCAACGCAGGTATTTATCTCATCAAAAAAAGTTTACTCGACTTAATTCCTGATGGTGCATATTTCGATGCGACCGATTTTATGGATTTGCTGATATCCCAGGGTAAAACCGTAGTCCGATATCCTTTGGTAGGTTATTGGATTGATATCGGGAAGCCTGAAGATTACAGGAAAGCGCAAGATTTTGTAAAACATATCAGAAAAGATGATCGATAAAAAAAATGTCCTATGTATTATTCCTGCACGCGGAGGGAGTAAAGGCATTCCTTACAAGAATATAAAAAAATTGTGTGGGAAGCCATTGATTTATTATACGATTGATGTCGCAAGAGAAATATTTGCCGACACAGATATTTGTGTGAGTACCGACGATAACCAGATTGTGGAAACGGTTGAAGCTTATGGCCTGAAAGTTCCGTTTATTCGACCGGATTACCTAGCTACAGACGTGGCTGGGACTCGTGAGGTGCTTATCCATGCCATTGAATATTACAAAAACTTACATTTTTCCGTAAAATATGATGTCATTGTATTGCTTCAGCCTACTTCACCATTTCGTTTGAAAAAACATATAGAGGAGACTATGAACCTTTATGACAATTGTGATATGGTAGTTTCCGTAAAAGAATCATCAGCTAATCCCTATTATAATATATTTGAAGAAGATGAAAACGGACTACTTCAAATATCTAAAGGTGACGACCATTACACTCGTCGTCAGGACGCACCGAAAGTATGGGAATATAATGGCTCGATATATGTAATAAATTATGCATCTTTACAAAAAGATAAAATTTCTGATTTCACTCGGAAAAAGAAATATCTGATGGATATCCTATATTCAATAGATATTGATACTCCATTAGATTGGGTTGTCGCAGAAGAAATTATCAAAATGAATTTACTTAATCAAAATAAACGATGAAATATTGTACAAAATGTGTAATGCCAAGTACACGTCCAGGCATTTCATTTAACGCACAAGGTGTTTGTTCCGCTTGTCAGTCATTTGAAAATCGTAAAAATGTGGATTATAATAAAAGATTTGAAGAGTTAAAACAACTTTGTAATAAGTATCGGGGAATGAATGGCCTTGATGGTTATGATTGTATGATTGCAGTGAGTGGTGGAAAGGATAGTCATTTTCAGACTTATGTGATGAAAGAGCTGATGGGAATGAACCCTCTGCTTGTTTCGGTTGAGGATAATTTTCCTATGACCGAAGCAGGCAAGCACAATCTGAAAAATATATCAGAAGCATTTGGATGTGACCTTATTACAATGAAACCGAACATTCGGGCGCAAAAAATCATTATGCGTAAAACGTTTGAAAAGTTTGGAAAACCCACATATTTTATCGACCGTTATATCTATACTTACCCGTTGCATATGGCTGTCAAATTCAATACGCCCTTATTAGTATATGGCGAAAATGTGAGTTATGAATATGGTGGTACGGATGCCGTTGAAACGTATTCTTCACGAGACCAGATTAACAATGGTGTAGGAACAGGTATTCCCACTGAAGAGTTACTTGGGGATGGTGTAACCTTAAAAGACCTGAACTTTTTTGAGCCACCTGCTCAAAAATTGATTGACAAACTCGACCCAATCTATTTAAGCTATTTTGTGGAATGGAATAGTTTTAAAAATTATGAAATTGCAAGAAAACGAGGATTTCACGACCTGACACACGAATGGTGTCGTACACATCACGTAGAACAAATCGACCAAATAGATAGCCGCGCATATCTCGTTCACTCATGGTTGAAATACCCTAAGTTTGGACATGCTTCAGCAACCGATTACTCTGCACGTATGGTTCGTTATGGCATGCTTACTCGAGAAGAAGCCATCGAATTGGTAAAAAAACATGACCATGCTTTAGACCCTTGGTGTGTACGTGATTTTTGCGATTTCTTGGGATATAGCGAAAAAGAATTTTGGGACATTATTGATATCCAATATAGTCAGGATTTATTTGAAAAAGATAAAAATGGGGCTTGGATTTTAAAAGCCGCAATAAAATAATATTTTCAAAGGATCTATAAAAGAGCTAATTATAAGTGCAACAATCTTATTCGAAGAATTATTTAAAAATATATTTTTGGCAGTTATTGTCCATAGTATTAGGATTTTTATCATTATTTTGGGTAGTTCCCTATCTTAGTGATGAGCCTATTATTTATGGCATTTACTCTGTTTGTATATCTGTTTCTATATTCTTGTCATATGCAGATTTAGGGTTCTTAAGTGCTGGTCAAAAATATGCAGCAGAAGCGTATGCAAATCAAAATACCACTGAAGAAATTGAGGTTATAGGTTTTTCGCATTTTATTTTATTAGTTTTTACTTTACTTCTGGGTGCTGTATTTGCTTGGCTTAGTTTCCATCCGGAAATACTAATTAAAGACTTACCTAATGGCGAACCTTATCAAATAGCACATCGGTTATTGTTAATATTAGCTGTATTTGCTCCTGTTGTAGTGCTACAAAGAATGGTGCAAATGGTTTTTGCCATACGACTTCAGGAATATAAAATTCAACGATTGGTTATTTTAGGTAATGTATTTAAAATCGCTTCTGTTTTTATATTTTTTTCAGGTGGTAGATATAATATAGTTGCTTATTTCTTTTTTCTACAAATGGTTAATTTGACTGTGGCCATTATTGGAGTGATATTGACATATAAAATATATCGGCAAAAACTCACTTGGATATTAAATAAAATAAAATTTTCAAAACAGATATTTAACCGCACAAAATCTTTAGCTTATTCAACATTATTTGCAACAGTAACATGGATATTATATTATGAATTGGATTCATTTGCTATCGGTCGTTTGCTTGGTGCTCAACAAGTTGCTATTTATGCAATAGGGCTAACCTTGCTATCGTTTTTTCGTTCTCTATATGGAGTTCTCTTCACGCCTTTCATATCGCGGTTTAATCACTTTATAGGATTAAGACAAATGAAAGAGTTGCAAGCATTTTTCTTACACGTGGTGACTATTACTTTACCTTTAGTCGTTTTTCCTATCCTTGTGGTGGTTATGTTTTCGAAATCCTTTGTTATCTCATGGGTAGGGCTTGACTTTATTGATTCTGTGATTATAGTAAGACTTTTAATTCTGTGTAATTTAATGGCTTTTGTGAGTTATCCCGTGGGAATATTATTAGTGGCATTGAAAAAAGTAAAAATGTTATACATCTATAATGGCATCATGCCGGTACTATATTGGGGGGGGATTTTTGCAACAATAAACATGATAGGAGTTAGGTCTTTTGCATTGTTTAAATTGGTTATTTTTACAGTAAATGCTGTTATATATTTAATAATTGCTTTAAAGTTTTTAAGAATATCCCCGGGAAAATTTTTTGTGAAATCAATTTTCCCATATATTCCTTCAATCCTGATTTTGATATCAATGTCATTACTACTAAATGATTTGTTCGTAGGAGATAAAAATAAATTATATCTATTATATAATTCAGTACTTATTGGTGGAGTGTTTATTGTGTCATTACTTGTCAGTTACATATTTTCAAAATCATTAAGAGATTATGTTAACCAAATGTTAGTAGTATTAATAAAATGAAGATAAGAAAATATATCTGTATCAGGTATCATCACCTAACACAAAAATCATGTAAGGAGTATTATTTGAAAGAAGCTGAAAATGCGGGATTGGATGTAGAATATTGGGATACGACTTACTTGTTTTTTGATGATGATTATGGGCAGGAAGATTCTTCATATTTGATAAAAACAAGAAAATTTAAGAAATTTTTTGAACTTGAGTCTGCAATCAAAGAGCAGAATATTAGTAGTGTAATATTTGTTACGACGAGTTCTTTTGAGTATCGTGTAAAGAAGTTACATACTTTATTCACTCAATACAAATGTTTAGTCGCAGGATTTGGTCGTAATATGTATCCTATAAGCACTGGCTTATCCATAAGCCGTTTTAAGGGTTTGACGCCACATAAAATAATAAACTATCTATTAAATAGATGTTTAACAAATGAGGTGCAGCGTAGAAAAATTAAGACATTCGATGTGGTATTTTTAGCTGGAGAAAATGGGTGGCAAGCACTAGGAAGAATCAACAAAGATATCGTACAACAGATTGAAAACATACAAATTAATAGTTGCGATTATGATAATTGTATGGAAGACCAAAGTAATGAACGGTTATTACCATACGATTATATTTTGTTTTTAGATCAATATTTGCCATTGCATCCAGATATGCAAATGCTTGGAGAAGAGAATGTCTCTGTAGAAAAATATTATAAGGAAATCAATAGATATTTTTCAAAAATAGAAAAACAATTAAAATTGCCAATTGTGATTGCTGCACACCCTAAAGCAATCTTGTATAAAAAGGAAAATTATTTCGATGGACGTATTGTTTTATTTGATCAAACACAACAACTCTCAAAATATGCAACTCTTGTGCTTGCGCATAATAGTGTTTCTATAAATTACCCCATCATATACAATACCCCTTTACATTTCATCACTTCAAGTGAAATAGAGAAACATGTATTGAGTGTTCATTTGGACGTGCAATTGTTTGCCCAAACGCTTGGTACAAACTGGGAATATTTTGATATAGATAAAGCAACAAATATCAGTTTTCAAGCGAACCAACAACAATATAATAATTACAAATATCTATATCAAACATCATTAGCTTCTGAACACATTATGACCAAAGAAATTTTTATAGATTTTCTTTTGCATGTAAATTATAAAGATTATTTTGCAAATAAATAAGAAGGGATGAAACGAATATTT
Source organism: Bacteroidales bacterium (assembly GCA_031551645.1). GTDB lineage: Bacteria > Bacteroidota > Bacteroidia > Bacteroidales > UBA4181 > JAIRLS01. Next base: position 39,888 of record JAVBNI010000246.1, read on the forward strand.
AAATATTATATTTTTATTTATCATGATACCTATCATGTCCGAACGCTAAGGGCGGTAATTCGTTTTTTTAGAAATGTATTTATTCATCCTCAAGGTCGAAAGATGCAGAAAAGGATACGGGATCTTCAAGTTAATGTGTATGATGCCTTTGCTTTATGCGTGGATTCTCTTCATGAACATCAGATATTTTTTTGGATTGATTTCGGAACATTACTGGGAGCTTATCGTGAGAATGGCATTATAAAACATGATTTTGATGTTGATTTAGCTATATGGAATGATACTGATCCAGCATTGTTGGATTTGGTATTTGAGCAGGTCGGATTTCGAAAACTGAGAACATTTGAGAAAGATCACAGACCAATGTGTATAAGTTATATTTATAAAGGGGTTGTTGTTGACATTATGTTTTATGAAAAAGACAGTAATAATATCTATTGCTATGACATTTATAATATTCCAAAAGTATATACAGATGATATGCAGCCACTGAACATTTTAGGAATTCGCAAAATAATATTTCCATTTGAAGGTTTCAAAACAATATCATTTTTAGGAAAACAAGTAAATATACCGTCAAATACATCTGAATATTTGACAGCGTATTATGGTGAAAATTTTATGATACCAGACCCTAATTTTTATGAACGTGATGCTCCCCGTAATATAGAGGTCATCGATCCAACAGAAAATTACGCTATATATAGATATTATAATAATTGATTGTAGGGTATTAATAAAAAGTATTGAAATGAGCACAGTCTATTTGGGAATGACAGCCGATATTATTCATCCAGGTCTTATCAATATCATCAAGGAGGCGACTAAGTACGGGGACGTTATAATTGGATTGTTGACCGATGAAGCAATAGCTGAGCATAAGAGATTACCACATATGTCTTATGAACAGCGTAGAGAAATTATCGAAAACATAAAGGGAGTTTCGCGGGTTGTACCTCAGAAGGAGTGGAGTTATGTAGATAATCTTCGCGAATATAAACCTGATTTTATTATACATGGTGATGATTGGAAGCATGGTCCTCTGTCAAAGATTAGGGAAGATGTTTTTTCTATAATGCAAGAAATTGGCGGTGAAGTTATAGAAATACCTTATACACATGGAATAACATCATCTTCATTAAATAATGACATTATTGCTATTGGGACAACGCCAGATTTTAGGTTAAAAAGCCTTCGACGATTACTTTCTGTAAAAAAACTGATAAGGATTTTGGAGGCACACAGTGGTTTATCCGGATTAATTATCGAAAACGTTGAAGTTTTTAAGGATGACAAGAGATTATGTTTTGATGGAATGTGGTCGAGTAGTTTGACAGATTCTACTTGTAAAGGAAAACCTGATATCGAAGCAGTGGATTTAACCACTCGTCTTCAAGATTTAAATAACATTTTGGAGTGTACAACCAAACCTATTATATTTGACGGAGATACCGGTGGAAAAATAGAACATTTTGTATTTACAGTTAGAACACTTGAACGGCATGGTATATCTGCTGTCATTATTGAGGATAAAGTTGGGCTGAAAAAAAATTCTCTTTTTGGAACTGACGTAGAACAATCTCAAGCGACTGTGGTAGAATTTTGTGATAAGATAAAAGCAGGAAAGAATGCTCAAGTTACAAAGGATTTTATGGTTATTGCACGCATTGAAAGTTTGATATGTGGTAAAAGCATAGATGATGCGATGGAACGAGCCTTGGCATATGTAAAATCTGGCGCTGACGGGATAATGATTCATAGTAAGCACAAAACTGGAGATGATATTAAGACTTTTTGTTTGGAATTTAGGAAAAATGACAAAATTACCCCACTTATTGTTGTACCGACTACATTTAACCATATCAAGGAAGATGAACTTAATAGTTGGGGCGTAAATATTGTCATATATGCTAATCACATGTTGAGAGCTTCTTATCCTGCAATGTTGAAAGTTGCAAATATTATACTTGAAAATCAAAGGTCGAGTGAAGCTGATGAATTTTGTATGCCTATCAAGGAAATACTCGAACTCATACCCGGAACGAAATAATTATGATTGAACCGAAACAAATATTTAGCCTTTTGCAGTCTCAAGGAATTTCACTTTATACAGGAGTACCCGATTCTTTATTGAAAGATTTTTGCGCTTATATTACAGATAATTCTTCCGAGACATCACATATTATTGCCGCAAATGAAGGAAATGCCATAGCTATTGCTTCCGGACATTATTTGTCAACAGGTAAAATTGCGATGGTCTACATGCAAAATTCTGGTATAGGTAATGCAATAAATCCATTGCTTTCCCTTGCCGATGAAAAAGTTTATAACATACCCATGTTATTAATGATAGGTTGGCGCGGCGAGCCAGGAATAAAGGATGAACCTCAACATATAAAGCAAGGGGAAGTAACATTGGCGTTGTTAGATGCAATGCAAATTTGCTATACGATTATTGATAATGATGAGAATATAGCTATCAAACAATTTTCAGAGCTTGTTTCCAATGCTTTAATTAAAAGCACCCCTCATGCTGCTATAATCCGTAAAAATGTTTTTACAGATTATAAATTAAAAAAACAATCAATAAACCATTATGAAATGTCAAGGGAGGAGGCATTGAAAGTCATTATCGACTCTATGAATCCGGAAGATATTGTTGTTTCTTCTACGGGGAAATTATCTCGAGAACTTTTCGAATACAGGGAAGCTAAGAAAGATGGACATGGCAAAGATTTCTTAACTGTTGGTTCAATGGGACATAGTAGTTCTATTGCATTGGGGATTGCTTTAAATACAGATAAAAATGTTTATTGCTTAGATGGAGACGGTTCTGCGATTATGCACATGGGGGTATTGTCAAATATTGGAGTATTGGGTTTAAAAAATTTCAAACATATCATTTTTAATAATGGAGCACACGAGTCTGTAGGGGGACAACCTACTGTTGGTTTAAAAATTGATTTGGCAAATATTGCTAAATACAGTGGCTATAATGCTGTATATGTGGTTGAAAATAGAGCTGAGTTAACCATAGTTGCAAAAAAAATACAACGAGACAATGGACCTATACTTTTAGAAATCAAAATTAATACAAACTCAAGAAAAAATTTAGGACGACCGACAACGACCACTATTGAAAACAAACGTAATTTCATGGAAAATTTTAAATCTTAATTATGTATATTGAACGTAAAATTCTTTTGAATCCAGGCCCTGGCACTACTTCTGACGAAGTTAAAATGGCAATGATGGTTCCTGATATCTGTCCTAGAGAAAGGGAATTTTGTGAGATAATGGATTCAATAAAAAAAGATTTATTGAAAATTGTTGATGCTGAAGAGGATTATATTGTTACTTTATTTGCCTCTTCCGGAACTGGAGGAGTAGAAGCAGCCATAACATCAGCGGTTCCTAAAAATGGGAAACTGTTAATTATTGATAATGGGGCTTATGGGGCGCGTATGACAGATATTGCCAACAAATATGGAATAGATAATTTGGCATATAAAATTCCATATGGAGATTATCCTGATATTTTTGAGATAGAAAAAATTGTTAGTGATAAAAATAAAAAGATTACGACAATATCAGTAGTTGATCATGAAACTACGACGGGAATGAGAAATCCCGTAGAAACCATTTGTTCTATTGCTCACAAAAATGGCATTGAGGTAATTGTTGATTGTATGAGTTCATTTGCAGGCCTACCGATAGACCTAAAACAATGGAAAGCAGAATATATTATTTCTTCATCGAATAAATGCATTCAAGGCATGGCTGGTTTGAGTTTTGTTATTTTTCGTAAATCTTTGTTGGAAAAGATTAAAGATAACGCACGTTCGTTTTATTTTGATTTATATGCTCAAAATATGGGCTTTAAAAATTCGGGGCAAATGCAATTCACGCCACCTGTTCAAGTTGTATATGCCTTGAGAAAAGCAATAGATATGTTTTTCGTAGAAACGGCTAAGGGAAGAATCGATAGGTATCGTACAAACTATGAAATATTGAAGAAAGAATTGACAAAGTTAGGATTTGAATTTCTTCTTAAGGATGAGTATCAGTCAGGAATTTTGTTGGCAGTTAAAGAACCCCAGAATCCTGAATATAATTTTGATAAAATGCATGATTACATGTACGAAAGAGGTTTTACAATTTATCCAGGCAAAGGAGCAAAAGAGAGTACTTTTAGACTTTCTGTATTGGGCGATTTATATAAGGAAGACATCATGTTGGCCACAGAAGCCTTGGAAAATTATTTGAGAAGTGCGGGGATAAAATCTATTCAGTATTAATTATATCATGATAAAGACAGCCGTAATAATGGCAGCAGGTGTGGGTAGTCGCTTTGGTAAATATACGGAATTAAAACCCAAAGGATTTGTACCTGTAGGAGGGGTAACAATGATAGAAAGATCTGTACAACAACTTATATCTGTTGGGATAGAAAAGATTATAATAGGTACAGGATATTATTCGGAATATTATGAAAACTTAGCAAAACAATATCCTCAGATTATCTGTTGCAAAAGCAATAAATATGCTGAGACAAATAGTATGTATACTTTGTATTGTTGTAGAGATGCGGTTAAGGATGACGACTTTCTATTATTAGAGTCTGATTTAATATATGAGCGGAAAGCCCTTTCTATTTTAATTAATGATGATCACCGGAACATAATATTGGTTACTCCATTTATGAAACAACAAGATGGTTATTATATTGGTGCAAATGAAAAAGGATTTTTATCCAATTGTACGACCGACATAAAGAAAAGAGATTTTTGTAAGGGTGAATTAGTTGGAATTCAAAAAATTTCCAATGAGACATATCAAAAAGTGTCTATTTGGTATAAAAAAGAATGGCAGGAAAAACCGAAATTGGGTTATGAATATGCATTACTTGAAATGTCAAAACAAGGAGAAGAAATTTATATTCTTAAAGCTGATGTGGCTTGGTATGAGATAGACGATGAAAAGGATCTGTTTTACGCTGAAGAAAATATAGCGCATTTATGTGATTAATACGAAATATTAACATAGAAAATTACCATGCAGAATAATTGGAAACAAATTTGGGAAAGTCGTGATACATCTTTCGTAATGGTTAACGAAGATGATATATTGATGAAATTGATTCAGACCGATGGATTTGATGGAGGAGGTGGGGATAGTTTTATCACAGTGGATTCTTGGAAATCTTATGTCTCATTGATAAGAAAAGAATTTTCTGCTCGACGGACAGACAGTATATTTGAGGTCGGATGTGGTTGTGGGGCTATTTTGTATCCTCTTCATAAGTTTGGACATAAAGTAGGTGGACTTGATTATTCTGTAACATTGATTAGAAAAGCTCAAGAACTTTTACCTAATGCGTATTTAGTCGCTTGTGAAGCATCAGAACTAGAAACGGAAGATAAATATGATTTTGTGATTGCAAATTCTATGTTTTTTTACCTTCCTAATTTTGAATATGCATTGTTTGTATTAAATAAAATGTATGAAAAAGCAAAAAAGGGAATAGCTGTTTTAGATGTTCCGGATGCTAGTTTAGAATATCTTTTGGAAGAAAAAAGGCGAAAAGCTTGTCCAAATTATGATGAAAAATATAAAGGTCTTAAGCATCTTTACTATCCAAAAGCTTGGTTTTTAAATTTTATAGAACAAAAGAAATATTCAAGATTTGTGATATCTCAACAAAATATCCTTAACTATGGATATAATGGATACAGATTTAATTGTTTTATATTGAAATAAAAAAATCACTCAATATAAAATGATAGATATTATTCTCAATTTAAAGGCTGTTAAAGAAATATGAAAACGGTAATTCTTTGTGGGGGGTATGGTACGCGAATCAGGGAAGTAACGGAAAATATTCCCAAGCCAATGATCCCCATAGGCAGTAATCCGATTGTTTGGCATATCATGAAATATTACGCTTGTTACGGACATACGGATTTTATATTGTGCTTGGGATATAAAAGCGATATTATCAAAGATTATTTCATCAATTACGAATATCGGACAAGTGATTTGATAGTTACTCTGGGACAAGGAATCAAAAAAGTTTCGTCAGACCACGATGAAACAGGATGGAATATTGTTCTTGCCGAAACGGGAATTAATGCAATGACGGGTGCGCGTGTAAAACGTATCGCAAAGTATATCGGTGATGATGCAAACTTCATGTTGACTTATGGCGATGGGGTAGGCAATATCGATATCGATGCATTGGTCAAGTTTCACCATGCACATGGTAAAATGGTCACGCTTACAGGTGTTCGACCTCCCGGGCGTTTCGGTGAATTAGATATTGATGAGCAAAACACGGTCATGGGGTTTAATGAGAAGCCTCAAGCAAGCGGAGGACGCATTAATGGCGGTTTTTTTGTGTGTAAACGGGAGTTCTTGGATTGTTTGGGAGATAATGAAGATTTGGTTTTGGAACAAAACCCTATGCGTGAAATGGTTAAAAAGGGAGAGCTGAAGGTATTTGAGCATGACGGATTTTGGCAGCCTATGGACACAGCCCGTGAATATAGCTTGTTAAACGATTTATATAAAAATAATAAAGCACCTTGGGTAAAATGGTAAATATTTTTTTTGATAATATTTATAGGGGTAAAAAGGTATTGGTTACCGGTAATACGGGATTTAAGGGAGCATGGCTTTCTACATGGTTGATACATTTAGGAGCAAAAGTATATGGTATATCGAAAGACATTCCAACCAAACCCTCGATGTTTGAGGAGTTAAATCTTGCCGATAAAGTCGAACACCACATGGCTGATGTCAGGAATTACGAGCAAATAAAAACTATTATTCATACGATAGAGCCTGATTTTGTGTTTCATTTAGCAGCGCAGCCCATCGTATCTGTCTCTTATTCGGAGCCTATGGATACGATAACAACCAATGTTGTCGGGACAGCAAATATTCTTGAGGTTCTCCGTCATTTTCAAAAACCTTGTACGGCAGTTATTATTACCAGCGATAAATGTTATGATAACGTGGAATGGGTTTGGGGATATAAAGAATCGGATGCTCTCGGGGGTAAGGATGTATACAGCGGTTCTAAAGGTGCTGCCGAATTAATCGTAAAATCATATTATCATTCTTTTTTCAAGAAAAATGAGAGTTTGATTAAAGTGGCTACTGCAAGGGCAGGCAATGTGATAGGTGGCGGCGATTGGGCTTTGGACCGTATAGTTCCCGATTGCATGCGCTCATGGAGTGTGGGAGATGTTGTGAAAATACGCAGTCCGAAGGCAACTCGTCCCTGGCAACACGTTTTGGAACCACTGAGCGGTTATTTGCAATTAGGGGAACGACTTTATCAAAATCCAGAATTAAATGGGGAAAGTTTCAATTTCGGGCCTCAGGCGGAATACATACATACGGTTCAAGAAATTCTGGAAGAATTGAGTGTGCGCTGGAAATTCGATACTCCCAACAAAGCTTATCAAATAACAGATAATATAAAATTTCATGAGGCCGGACTGTTAAAACTCAATTGTGATAAGGCATTGTTCCATTTTCGCTGGATGCCAACACTGAATCATGAAACATTAATCAATTTTACAGGGGATTGGTATTATGAATATTACCACACCAAGCCGGATATGTTTGAATATACCAGTAACCAGATTGTTCAATATGAGCAGATAGCAATAACCAAAGACTTGTTATGGACACAAAAAAAATAATTGAAGGGGTGCATCTAACTCCCCTGAGACAAATATTCCATCCCAAGGGGGATGTTTTTCATGGAATGAAAAAAAGCGACCCGGGTTATGTCGGGTTTGAAGAAGCTTACTTTTCTACGATACATTTCAAAGATATCAAACCATGGAAAAAACATTTAAAAATGACACTTAATTTTGTAGTTCCTGTTGGCTCTATCCAATTTGTAATTTATGACGATAGACCGGATAGTAATACAAAAGGAATCTATAATGAGTTTGTATTATCTACTGAGAATTATTCCCGTCTTACAATTCCGCCGGGGGTTTGGGTGGCATTTAGGGGAATGGCTGAAGGATTAAATTTACTTTTAAATATAGCGAATCTTGAACATTCCCCGGAAGAAATTATACGTTTGGAATTAGGCGATATACAATATAGTTGGAAATGAGGCGAATATTGGTGACAGGGGCAAACGGATACATCGGAGCACGGTTGTCATTGTATCTTGCACAGCAAGGGAATAAAGTAACAGCTTTATGTTATCCTACAATTCCTCATGACGAGAGTTGGATTAGTTTGATGAGTAATGTTGTTATTGGGGATATTCGGGATATAGACTTTATAAAAAAAATGGCAGAAGACCAATATGATATTTTAATACATTTGGTTTCATTAGACCATCATCAATCTAACCAGGGGGAACTGTCGTTTGTATCATCTGTCAATGTGATTCCGACATGGAACTTGTTGGATGTATTTTCCAAGAAGGATTTGAAACAGTTTCTTTATTTCTCGACCATACATGTTTATGGGGCATTGCAAAACGAAATAGTAACAGAAGAAACTCAACCTAACCCGACTAACCCTTATGCACTAACTCATTTACTAAGTGAACAAATCTGTAATTTTTATCATAAAAATAAGGATGTCAATTGCTCCATTATCAGGCTTTCCAATAGTTATGGAGCTCCCATTTTTATGGAAAATAATTGTTGGTGGCTAGTCATCAACGATTTATGTCGGATGGTATATCTGCAAAAAGAAATTGTATTACAATCGGACGGCACCCCAACACGTGATTTTATTCATGGGTGGGACGTTTGCAAAGCAGTGGAAACAATACTGAATGATAATACAAAAAAAGAAAACAACATTTATCATATATCTTCTGGAAAGACATATACAATTGAAGAATTGGCAAAAAAAATAAGGGATGTGTATGCAAATCGTTACCATGTTGATGTGCCCATAAAAATAGCTCCCAAAACAGGTAAGAAAATTAATGCATATACTATTGATAACACAAAGCTAGTCTCTTTAAATTACAACGCAGAATGGGATTTGGAAAGAGGAATACATGATTTATTTGAATATCTAGAAAAAAATGAATCCTAAATTTTCGGTCGTCATACCAACATATAATCATGCGCATTTAATTCGTCGTTGTCTGGATTCATTGGTTGAACAGACTTACACGAGTTGGGAAGCGATTGTTGTCAATAATTTTTCACAGGACAATACAATAGACGTTGTAAATTCATACAACGATCCCCGGATTAACCTTGTCAATTTTTCAAACAACGGAGTTATTGCAGCATCCCGTAATGAGGGTATTCGACAATCGCGAGGTGAATGGATTTGTTTTTTAGATTCTGATGATTGGTGGAAGCCTGAGAAATTGGAGCAATGTATTCCATATTTTAATGATTATGATTTCATTTACCATAAACTTATTGTGACTCAGAATGTGTCTTATAATCAAATACATAATGCGCTGCCAAAAAGGCAGTTAAAGACAAATAATCTTGTAAATGACTTAATTGTCAATGGGAATGCTATATGTAATTCGAGTGTTGTTATTCGGAAAACATTGGTTGAGCAAGTAGGTTTTATTTGTGAAGATAAAGAATTGATTGCGGTTGAAGATTTTGATTATTGGATCAGAATTGCTCAGTGTAGTAACAAATTTAAATACATCCATAAGTCATTAGGCTATTATTGGATAGGTGGGAATATTTCAACATCTCTTAAACAGATTGATAGGGAATATGCTATCTACGAAAAATATAAATTTTTGCTTTCTTCTAAAGAAAATCAACAAGCTATAAAAACACTTAATTTTAGAAGCGCTCGTATATATCATCAAAATGGAAGTTTTCAGCAGGCTTTGGACCAATATAAAAAATTGCTCACTTATGGTGTTCATTGGAAAATTCTTTTTAAATCATTGATAGGAATTGGATTATGCTTGATAAATTATCGATCTTAATAGTTATTTACATAGAGGTGTGGCTATAAGTAAGTTAAATAATGTCATTATCCCGATATTCTTTTTTATTCAATATCTGGGGGTTGGAGCTATTGCTCAAATAATAATATTATTTCTGACACTAGCTCTCCTTATTATTATGGATAAGAAAATGTATTTATCGGAAGGAGAGAGATTTTTGCTTCTTGGTTTAGTTATTCTTTTTGCAGTCAAGCAAATAAATATTACATTTTATGATAATCTTACCATCTTTAGATATTATTTCGGTTTTGTTATATTCTATTTCTATTTTAAACTTAGTGGATTCAGAATCGATTATAAGTTGTTGTTTTGGATGACTGTGATTATTACAACATTAGATTGGTTATTAATCAATACGGTTCTTCCTCTTGAAATGATGAAAAATATTCCTAAAGAACATGTAGAAACAATTCTGATGGATAAACAAAGCTGGATCTTTTTTCGAAGTTATGGATTGGCAAGTAGTCCAACAGCATCGGCTACAATTCTAGTCGTACTACTGTCTAGCATATATATTCAAGATAAAGACCATTTTAATAATTTTCTTATTCTTATTTGTTTATTTCCATTGATTTTACTTGGATCAGGTTCTGGGTTTTTTCTCTTTATGCTTTTTATAATAATTCGGTTTAAATTATATAAAAATGCAAAAGTATTTATAGGCTTGTTATCTATTCTGATGTTAATTTTATATGTCCAAACTCAGGATATAAATGAACGAAGTGTGTTTTCTCGATTATCAGTAAATTATATAAGTCATCTCTATGATCTGAAGACATACCAGGTAATTGAAGTATTACACACTATTGGAAATTCATCCTTTGAAGTACTTTTTGGGTGTTCATATTCTCAAAATGACAACCTTCGCATAATGTCAGATTTTGGTTGGATTGATTTTTTAGAATGTTGTGGAATAGTCGGGGTATTGTTTTTTATTATTTTTATATGGATAAAGAAAAAAATTGTATTCTTGCCGGTATTAATCTTTTTGTTGGGATATTTTCATTATCCTGCTTTATGTTCTATTCCGGGACAAATTCTTTTTGCCTCATTTATGATATGGAATAAGAATGAATAACTCTATAAGCCATACTTATGATATAGTTTTTATTTCTACTTTTATAGATAATGAAAGTGTAGAACAATTAGTGAGTAGTATAGAAAATAATATAAAATCATTAAAAATTTTTGTAATACTCATTAACCAGTCTGACCCAACAAATGTTTTAAGTAATCTAAAAAATATCAATATTATTGTACTAACAGTTGGCCGATTATCTTTATCAAAAGCTCGAAATATTGGAATAAATTATATTATTGATAATAAAATTCAAGCTTCTCATTTCATGTTTCCTGATGATGACTCTTCTTTTGATAAATATTTTTTCGAAAACTATCAATCCGTTGTTGAAAAGGGGAAAAATTATCTGATTGACGTCTATTGTGAAGGAACGGACAAGTTATATAGGAATAATAATTATCAGGATGGTGATATTCTTACATTGTCCAAATATGAAGCAGCCATGTCCGTAAATATGATTATCGAATATAATACCTTTTTAAAAGTTGGATATTTTGATGAAAATTTGGGTGTAGGAGCAAAATATGGTGCTGGCGAAGATGGAGATTATTATATTCGTTGTTGTAAAGTATCTGGGTATTTTATTTACATTAAACAGTTACACACTTTTCATCCATCTCCTAATGATCGTTATAATAGAATGCCTCTGCACAGCCTCATAAAACGATTTAATAACTATGGACGTGGTGTTATATATATGCAATGTAAACATTCTTTTTATAAAGATGCATTGGCGACTAGCATAAGAGCTATTGGCGGAGCTTTTTACTATTTGTTGAAAGGAAATTTTCGATTATTTGGAGCATATATTTGTTCATTCTTTTCACGAATTTCATTATTTGTAAAATGTCGCATTGTAAGAATGGATAGATGTAATACAAAAGGACAAGATAAAATACGATGAAAATATATACCTTTGTCATAAATCAAGGTAAAGCAAAAATATATTTTTAATATAATAGAACATTTTCGAAATTAATATTGGATCGAAAGTGGTTAAAATATTTTCGTGGATTTATAAAGGAAAAATCTTTAAATGATTGCAGTTTCAATTGTATTGTATAATACCTTGTATCAGAAGGTTGAAGCACTAATCAATGGATTGTTGTCGTGTGGTAGTATATGTCATTTGTATATTATAGATAATTCTGCCACAAAAACAAAAATTCCAATATTTGATAATCGAGTAGAGTATATATTTAACAATAAAAATATAGGTTTTGGAGCTGCTCATAATATTGCACTATTAAAATCTATTCAAAATAAGACCAAATATCATATAATAATTAATCCTGACATCGAACTGGAACCAATTATTATTGATGACTTGAAGTACTTTATGGAAGGAAATATACATGTTGGCTTAGTGATGCCTAAAGTTCTTTATCCTAATGGTGAAATTCAATACTTATGTAAACTGCTCCCAACTCCGTTTGATTGGATATTTAGGCGATTTCTTCCACTTAGGAAAATAGTGGAGAAACGCAATAATAGATATGAATTACGCGATTCGGGATATAATAAGATTATGAATATTCCTTATCTTTCAGGATGTTTTATGTTTTTTCGAGTACATGTGCTTGAAGAAATTGGTGTTTTTGATGAAAGTATTTTTATGTATGGTGAAGATACTGATATAACACGTCGAATTCATCACAAATACGAAACCCTTTTTTACCCTCATGTCTCTATTGTACACCAACACAATAAAGAATCATATCGAAATAACCGATTATTATGGATACATATAAAATCTGCTTTTTATTACTTTAATAAATGGGGGTGGTTTTTTGACAAAGAAAGACGAACTATAAATAAAAAGCTGCTTAAAGATTTATCTATAAGATGAAAATAAAAAATATTTGTCTAATTGGAGCGTCAGGCTTTGTTGGGACTCGATTAATTGAATTGTTGAAGCAACAGGACATATCATTACTTAATATTGATAAGAATGATAGCCATTTTTATCCAGAAGTCACAACTATTGCAGATGTTCGAGACAAGGAAAAATTAGACTCTTTATTGAAAGGACAAGACTTGGTTGTATTGCTTGCAGCAGAACATCGTGATGATGTTTCTCCTGTTTCGCTTTATTATGATGTTAATGTTGACGGGACACGGAATGTACTGGAAGCAATGGATCGTTGTGGAATAAAAAAGATTATTTTTACAAGTTCTGTCGCTATTTACGGATTAAATAAAAACAATCCTGATGAAAGCTCTCTGGCTGACCCATTTAATCATTATGGTAAAAGTAAGTGGCAAGCAGAAGATATATTGAGAAAGTGGTATAACGAAGATACACAAAACAAAACTCTTTATATTATACGACCAACTGTTATTTTCGGTGAACGGAATAGAGGTAACGTATATAATCTTCTTAAACAAATATCGAGTGGAAAATTCTTGATGGTAGGACGGGGAAATAATATAAAATCTATGTCTTATGTTGGAAATATTGTCGCGTTTATAGATTTTTTAATACATCAAAAAAGAACAGGTTATGAAGTATACAATTATGTGGATAAGCCAGATCTTACTACAAATGAACTGGTAAAAATTGTTAGCCAAGTGTTGCATAAGCATATCCCTACAATACATATCCCTTATTGGGTAGGAATGTTGGGCGGGTATATGTATGATTTACTTGCGTATGCTACCCAAAAAAAACTTACTATAAGTTCGGTCAGAGTTAAAAAATTTTGTGCCACAACACAATTTGATGCTACCAAAGTTTTAGCCTCTAGTTTTATCACTCCATATTCTCTATCAGAAGGTTTACACCGAACAATAAATTTTGAGTTTATCGAAAAAAAATGCGATGAAATTACTTTTGTATCAGAATAAATTATCATATATGCATGCAACATAGATATTGGCATTTAATTTTTCTATTTACATTTTTATTTATTCAAGCATGTAATTTTCATAAAGTTAATCAAGAAATAATATTAATTGGGATATTTTCCAATGAAAAAATAAAAATTGCTGTTTTTGAGGATATTGAAAATTTTAGAGCAAATATTTTTCTTGAAGATAGGAGAAGTAATGATTCCATATTTTTCAGTATTCCAGAACAAAAATGGGCGAAAGCTTCAAAATTTTATCTGCCAGTTTATCAAGATTCTACTATAACATTGTGTTTTGATAAAATGATCATAAAAAATGTTTCGGTTATTAATGCGAAGAATATCAGCAGTGTAACATGGCTTAAGGATTTGTCTTTAAAAAAAGAAAACAAAGGAAAGCAAGATATTTACATAATGCATCCTGGAAATAATGAAGCAGTAATAGTTTTTTTTCCACCATTATTTTATCAATCCCGTCCTATCGGCCTCCAACTCTTCCTCCGCCTATCCTTTTGCGCTACTTTACTCTTTCTCATAGCTTTCTTATTCAAACAATCTTCTTCTCAACGACTCCTATTGTCCTCTATTGCTTTCTTCCTCGCCTGCCTCCCCCTCCAAATGGAATGGAGCAATTGGACCCTTGGCGTTATGGGCGGTATTTCTATTCTCGCTTTCATCCTTGATAAGGAACGAAAATTCCGATGGCAACCAATATTTTGGGTACCAGTAGCTATTTATGCATTTTATTTGTTAGGTTGTTTGTATGCTGAGCATAAAGCCGATGCATATAAAGAGCTTGATAGTTCAGTTGCATTCCTCATTTTTCCGGTTATTTTTTCGATCATCCAATTGAAAAGAGAAAATATTAACCTGTTGTTGCGTTTCTTCATCAGGGTGATGATGATTTTCTGCATATTTGGACTCATATCTTATGCGACTATTGTTCCTGAATTCACATGGAATATGGCTTTCAGGGACAGCAAATTGTATGCGCCCTTGCTGCTAATGTGGCCGGCGTTTCCGCATCCTTCTGTCACAGCTATGGTGTTGGCGATGGCAGTACCTGTTGCCATATATTTGCGGTACCAGGCAAAGAATACTTCGATGGTTGAAATGCTGTTGTGTTTGTGTTTGATCATGATATTTTCGATGCTTACCGGAGCACGTGTTGCGATGATTGTTGTTCCGTTGTTAATAGGATTGGGATTTTTGTTTTATAGTAGGATCAGGCCAATATTCAAATGGATAATGATGGGAATGGGCGTATTGGGATGTATATGGATGTTACAACGTTATCCGGGTTTGGAAACCAAGTTTTCCGACCCTATCCGTGAGCAACTCCGGGAAACAGCTATGGACAGGATTAGTCAAAAACCTGTCTTTGGCTGGGGAACCGGAAGCATGAGACAAATAATCGCGTCGGAAGAAACGGCGCATCGTTTAGGATACGAAGCTCCTCAGGATGTGAATCATTTTCATAACCAGTATCTCGATATGGCAGTACAGTATGGTATTCCCGGAATATTGCTGATATTGGGTTTATTGGGTTGGTGTCTGGTATTGGCGTTCAAAAATAAGGATTTCCTGTTACTGGCGTTTGTGGTCATGTATGGTATTTTCATGATAGTGGAATCTCCATTCACCGGGGTTAAAACTATACAGCCAATGATGTTTTGGCTCTGTTTCTTTGTGGCGACGCAAAAAATGCGATATAATGATGGATATAAGTTGTGGTAAAGGTATTTGTTTTTTATTTTCTGCCAGTTAAAGTAGAGACGGCGGTAAAGCTTCCAAGTGTTATCACTTTCATATTATTTATTGGCACATAACACGATATGCATTTTAACATTTTTTAACATACAAACGAATTATCGTCTATTAAAAGTATCTGTAAATGTCGTACTTTTAACAAAATTTTTGAAATAAATAAAACATACTGATAATCAAAATTAATCGATAAATTTTATAATGTCGAGAACAAAAAAATCTTCAAAGAAACGCCTGTGGTTGATTTTTCTCATTGGAATAATACTTGGGGTGGTGGTAATGTTATGCGGGAACAAAGCAATGCATTATGCTGGGACGGACGAATATTGTGAAAGTTGCCATGTGCATCCGCATACGTTTGATAGTTGGAAGAAATCGTCACATTATAATAATGAATCCGGTGTACGGGTTCATTGTATCGATTGTCATCTGCCTCCCAAAGGTGGTTTTTATCATTTCAGGGAAAAAGCGCGTACCGGGTTACATGATTTATGGGCATATTGGACAAAAGATAGCGCTGACTTTAACTGGGAAAAGAAAAGTCAATTAGAATATGCCGTTAAGATTGTTTATAACGAATCATGTAAGGAATGCCATGTCAATTTGTTCCCGAAAGGTTTGTCGAACGAAGGAGGTACAGCACATTTGTATTATGAAGCAAACGAAAGTAAGCTTAACCTGCAATGTATCAGTTGTCACTTGGATGTGGGGCACTACGATCCGAATTACAAGCACGCCAAAATGACTGGAGTTCCGACAATTTCTTCGGCCGATGCTGAAATATACACGGAAGCAGCTAAAGTAGAACGATTTGAAAATTATACCGAAAAAATTCCCGGAACATCTGTATCTTTTGATATGATTGCTATTCCCGGGGGGACATTCAAGATGGGTAGTCCTGATAGGGAAAAATTCCGCCATGATGACGAAGGCCCGATACGTGATGTAACATTGAACCCTTTTTTCATGAGCAAGGTGGAAGTTACATGGGACGAATACTGGTCATTCCATTTACGGACTTCATCCGAAGGACGTATTGCTCCCGATATTATCAGGGAACGTAACCGGATTGCTGAAACACCTGATGCCATCAGTGGTCCGACACCGCCATTCGGTACGCCCGACCAGGGATGGGGTGGTGGTTCGCGTCCAGCCATTACCATGACGCACTATTCAGCCGAAATTTATTGTAAATGGCTATCGGGAGTAACCGGGAAGAAATATCGCCTGCCAACCGAGGCAGAATGGGAATATGCTGCACGTGGCGAAACCGAAACTCCATATTTTTTCGAAGGAAGTCCAAAGAAATTCTCGTCACAGGGATGGTGGAACAAAATGTTTGGACCTGATACGGCGATTATCAACAGGTATGTGATATATGTGCTGAATAGTGATATGAAAACCCAGGAGCCGTCGAAAGTCAAGGAAAATCCGTTCGGTTTGAAAAATATGCTGGGGAACGTGTTGGAATATTGTTCTGACTGGTATGCTCCGGATACTTATACGAAAACAGGTTCTTCAGTGACCAACCCCAAAGGACCTGAAGAAGGAACCGAATATGTAGTACGCGGAGGAAATTATACCGATGATGCGGCAAATGTCCGTGCTGCTGCACGTTTCTCTACCAAAACAGACGAATGGTTGAAAACCGACCCGCAACAGCCCAAAAGTATCTGGTGGTATTCGGATATCAAAGGGATCGGGTTCCGTGTTGTATGCGAACCGGATAGTTCGGTTGTAATAACCAATAAATGATAACCAAATTTCAATATAATAGACAAAAACAAATATCATGAGTAAAAATTCGTTAAACAGAAGAGATTTTCTTTCAAGTGCTGCATTAGTGGGAGCTGCAGGCACATTAGGAGCAGGCACATTACTTTCATCATGTAGCGGCGGCAGCAAGGAACCTGCATTAGTTCCATTAAGGCCCGAAGCAGAGTGGAATCTTCCCAGTAAGGAGATATTACCTGATAAAGCAACTGATGGAGTTGAATTAAAAGTTGGTTTGGTAGGTTGCGGCGGTCAGGGTACAGGCGACCTTGTTAAACTGACAAAAGCAGCCAACGGGATCAAAGTTGTGGCTTTGGGTGATATGTTCCAGGACAGGATTGACCGGTGTCGCAAAGAATTAAAGGATAATTCCAACCAGGAAGTTCCCGATAACATGTGCTTCACAGGATTTGATGCTTACCAAAAGGTAATCAACGCAGGGATCGACATGGTTATGCTCGTTACCCCTCCGGTGTTCCGCCCAGTTCATTTTAAAGCTGCCGTGGATGCCGGAAAACATGTCTTCATGGAAAAGCCGATTTGTGTTGATCCTGTTGGTGCCCGTTCAATTATGGCTACAGCAAAGCAGGCAATTGCACAAGGGTTGTGTGTTATTACCGGTACACAACGTCATCATCAGAGAAATTATATCGAAAGCTATAAGCAAATACAAAGCGGCTTGATCGGAGATATTGTTTCGGGTGTAGTATATTGGAACCAATCTATGCTTTGGTACCGCACGAAAGAAAAGACCTGGACGGATATGGAATGGATGATCCGCGACTGGGTGAACTGGACTTGGTTGTCAGGTGACCATATTGTAGAACAACATGTTCACAATATCGACGTGTTCAATTGGTTCACAGGGAAAAAACCTGTAAAGGCGGTTGCTTTCGGTGCGCGTCAACGTCGTTTGACCGGTGACCAATACGATATGTTCAGTGTCGATTACACTTACGAAGGTGGCATTCACATGCACAGCATGTGCCGTCAGATCGATGGGTGTGTAAGTAATGTCTCCGAATTTATCCAGGGAACCAAAGGTTCATGGACAAGCAGGGACGGCCATTCAATTAAAGACCTGCAAGGGAATGAATTGTGGCGTTATGATAAAGAAAAAGAAAAAGCCGAATTCAAAGTAGACGATGCTTATGTATTGGAGCTGGTCAACTGGGTAAATCTGATCCGGTCGAAAAAACCGATCTGCCAGGCGGAAGAAACAGCCATTTCGTCTTTGACAGCCGTGATGGGACGTATTTCTGCCTACACCGGGGGAGAAGTAACTTGGGATCAGGTAATGTCCATGGATATGAACCTGCTGCCTGAAAATCTGGAGCTCAAGAATATGGATATGTCCAAATATATGATACCCATTCCAGGAAAATCTAAGGAAGAAAAGAAAGGATAAGTTTCTTTTTCAGCATATTGACAAAAGCTGTCCGAAACTGGACAGCTTTTTGTTATTTATATCAGAAAAATCATTGCGTAATGATGATTTCTTTGTTTCTTTTGCAGCTAAAAATCAAACAATCTTGAACTATGAAAAAGAAATTGAAAGTTGGATCTATCCTTCGTTCTCACCTGATCATCACCTTTGGGCTACTCTGTACTACCTTTGGTTGGGGCGCATTTCTCATCCCCAGCAATGTAACAGGCGGAGGAGTGAGTGGTATTGCCGCCATTGTATATTTTGCAACCAAGTTTCCGGCCGGCATCACTTATTTGTTGGTCAATGCAGTATTGATCCTTGTGTCCATGAAAATTGTCAATGTGAATTTCGGACTGAAATCGGTATATGGTGTCGTTGTGTTTTCCTTATTGCTTAGCTTGTTTCAACGAGTATTTCCGGAACCATTGGTCAGCGATACATTATTGGCAACCATTGTAGGCGCTATTCTTTCGGGCATCGGGACGGGCATTGTATTTACACAGGGAGGCAGCGCCGGAGGTACCGACCTGATTGCCATGATGATCACTAGCCAACGGAATATCAGTCCCGGGCGCGTGATCATGATGGTAGATGTGGTCGTAATTTCTTCGTCGTTTTTCATATTTCATTCCCTGGAACGGATGATCTATGGGTATTGTGTGATGGTGATCGCCAGTTATGTGGTAGATTTCATCCTGGCAGGTTCCAAACAATCATACCAGCTGTTTATTTTTTCAGATAAGTATGAAGAAGTTGCCGAACATATCTTCGCCAATGTCAAGCGGGGGTTAACTTTAGTTGATGCACAGGGATGGTACTCCAAAAAACCAACTAAAATGATCTTGGTGATTGTCCGGAAATACGAAGTAACCGATGTTTTCAAGGCCATTAAGGAAATAGATCCCGAAGCATTCATTTCCATGGGAAATGTAATGGGAGTATATGGTAAGGGATTTGACCAAATGAAGGTGAAATAAATAACAATCTCGTTTACTTATGGATAGATAAAATAAGTTGTTATATTTTGCCAAGCTCCTTGACAGCGGTCGATAGACCCTGTCAGCGGAAGATCGGAATAAATTATTTCTAAATCGTCCCTTAGTCGTTCTTTGTCCGCTTCAGCGGAAGAATCAATCCACCCATTTGTCTGTGGGTGGATTGAATTGCATAGAAGTTCCGTTAAAAATATCACAACTTTTTCATTACCACGGCTTATTGGTTCCTTGCAGTAACCACATTTTACTCCACTGGGTATCTTCTGCCGGTTCCAGCTTGCCAACTGCATCGGTAACGCTCTTATTGTTAAGATTTTTCTCGCCGTCAGGGTATATAAAGCGTATCGAAATTTTATTACCGTTACTTCCGAGAATCAGGTTAGCGCCGAGATTGGGAACGCCTGTCCTGCGCCAGTCAAACCAAAATTCCGGCGTCATAAAACAGGCCAGCCACTTTTGTGTCATCAACAGGGTCAGTCGTTCGTCATCACCGGCAGCGTTGTTGAATTGAGTGGTTAGGTTTGCGAGGAATGCGCTTTCGTCATAGGCAACCAAGGCATCGGTGTTTGAATCGTAAACTATCAAACTTCCGTTTTTAATATCATACTGGCGCATGCTTGCCGTTATGCCCGCCTGATAGTGGCCAACTGCCGTTCCGTTGCTGATCCATCCTTTCAGACTGGCTTCCGCCAAAATAAAATTGAGTTCGGCATAGCTCATAAGAACTGCTTTTACCAGCGGATCTACATTTTTAGCATAAATATCGCCGAGATAAGAAACAGCCGGGTTAGCAGCCAAATCGATATAAATGCTTGAATTTAAGGCTTTGATAGCATTAAAATCGGCACCGGAGCGAAAGTTGTAATCATCAGGGAACTGCATTGCGGGTGGCAATCCGACATACCTGTAAGTATTGAGTTCGTCAATACCCGAAGTGGAAATAGGAACATTTCTTACAATTTGTCCATCGGCAAGTTTTACATAAGCAGGGGTTTCGTCGCTAATCCGCAGTTGCGTGTCTACTGGACGGATGAATGTGGTCAACCGGGGGTCGTTGCCGGTCCTCATTGCATCGACAAAGGTAGCGCACGGTTTACGCCGGTAGAACTCCGAGCGGTTTGTCCGGTAGAGTGGGCCTCCATACCAAGAAGTTGCGGCATTTGTGCCAAGGTATGAAATGGCGGCATTGTCGTCGTTTGAAGTAAAAATCGGGTTGGCCGAACTGTTTCCTGTGATGGCATTAAATTCAGCTTTAACATCGACACCGATGGCATTCATATCGGACAGTTTTTCTGACAACCTCAACAAATATCTCAAACGAAGCGAGTTGGCAAATTTTCTCCATTTCAAAACATCGCCCTGGAACAAAATATCGCTTACCGATGCCCCATCGACAGATGATACCTGCGCCAAAAGATCGTTGGCCGATTTTAAATCTTCCAATATCCCTTTGAATATATCCTTCTGATTGTCGTAAACCGGCATAAAATTGCCTTTTTCGGCTTGCATTGCCTCAGAATATGGAATATCGCCATACAATGAAGTTAAATAACCATACCAGAAACTGCGCATAATCTGACCTACGGCAGTATAAAATTTTTGGTTGTCTTCCAACGTTTCGAACTGTGCATTCTCGAATATATATTGGCTGTTTTTTATTGAAGAATAACCGTCCGTAAAATCCTGAGGTCCCCACACAAGAGTATTAGGCCCCTGGAAGTCAATATAGTCGCGTTGAAGGTATTGCATCGCTTCGGAAATCGTCCTCCCTCCGCCGTAAACATATTCATACAAATAATTGCGCCCGGAACCCGACAGAAGAGATGTGAGAACATATTTTATATTTATATCGCTACTGTTTAACTGGTTCGGATTTACGTTGATTTCTGTAAGATCTTCACATGAAGTTGCCGGCAGTAAAACGATTACAATAAAGCAGGTGAATATGATTTTCACCTTTTTCATCTTTTTTAATATATTTGTTTTCATCTTTTTACAATTTTAAAAGGATATATTAACTTTAAAACCTACAGGCATAACAACCGGCGCGGCATTCCACGTGCTTCTTCCCCTTTGTAATGAGCCTATGCTTGTTGTTCCATTATTATAATAGATTGATTCCGGATCCTGATTGGTTTTATTGCCGGAATACAGCAGAATGTTCCTCATAAATCCTGAAATGGTGATGCTCTGGGCGAAAACTTTTTGTGACAGCGATTTGGGTAATGTATATGAAATGGCTATTTCCCTGAGTTTTACGAAAGAAGCGTCGTAAAACCATTTGTTTGCGGTTCCCGTGTCCCAGTATCCGCCTGATGGCTGAAATATGTCGTAAGCTTTGACGTATTTGGTTTTGTCTGCGCCAAAATTTTCAATATAACCGCCATTGCCGTCGGAAATAACACCAGGGAAGAATGCCCCTTCATATTCTCCGGTTGAGTACAGAAATCCGCCTAGATCCTGTGTCCGTCCGCCAATCCATACATTATCCTGATAAATTTCGGGATGCGACTTAATTTCGTTGGCCAAAGCGTTGTTATCGCCATTGAATGAAAGATTGCTGAGCATCCCGGTGAAAGTGCTTGAATTGGCGTCGTCGTGGAAATATTCAACTTTTCCGGCCCTTGTCAGCCGCATCATCGTCTGGTCGTAATATTGTCCGCCTTGGCGCCAGTCGAAACTCATCGAAAGGGTAATATTTTTGTACGAAAAGCTGGTTTGCAGCCCCATCATAAAATCGTGCATAAAATTACCTGCTTTTATCAGTGCGGCATTATCATTATTCCGTTGCACTTTGCCGTTTGAATTGAGCAAGGCCCACCCGTAATACGGACTGTTTTTATCTTCAACTCTTATCACATCTTTGGTGTAAATATCGCCGATTTGATCCCCTACCTTGGTTATGGCGAATACGTGTGTGCTTTCCCAGAATTGAAACTGATCGATACCTTCGGTCAACTCTTTCAACTTACTTCTTTCGCGGGTGAAGTTTACGTGAATATCCCAGTTCCAATCTTTGGATCGTATCGGAGCCGCATTCAGTCCTATTTCGATACCTTTGTTTTCAACATTTCCGGCATTAATTTTTGCGGCGGTATAGCCCGATGTCGGAGATGTTGTAGCATCCAATATCTGATTGGTATTCTGAACTTTATAATAAGTAAAATCGAAGCCCAAGCGGTTATTGAACAACGAAATGTCTGTTCCGGCCTCGAAAGCCTTGGCAATCTCCGGTTTCAGGTTGATATTAGGCAGGCTGTTCGGCACCGTATACGTTGTGCTGCTTCCCCATGTTCCCTGTTTCAACACTGTAGCGATAACATAAGGATCGGTATCCTTACCTACCTGTGATATGCCTCCCCTGAGTTTAAACAAGCTAACCCACGACGGAAGTTCTATCATTTCATTGACCAATACGCTGAGCGAAGCCGACGGGTAAAAATACGAACGGTTATCGGGAGGCAACGTACTCGACCAGTCGTTTCTTGCGGTTGCATAGAAATAAATCATGTTACTATAACTCACATTCAGTAAGCCGTATACGCTGTAAATATTTTTTTTAGAGATATAGGAACTATATTCCAATCCACCCCTGTCCACATTAGAAAGCGTATAAAGTCCGGCCAGTACTAGCGGGTAACCGCCTGACGACATGCTATAATAGCGTTGTGTCATCTCGTTGCCCCCTATTGACGGTTCGATTTCAAATTTCCCGAATCTTTTCTTGTAGGAAAGCAGGAAATCGGCATTCATCTCCCTCATGTTACTGATGGTTTGATTGTATTGACCCTTAGGCCTGTTTTCTCCGCCGCCATCACCGCCATAACTCGACCATGCCTGCCTGTAAGTCCTTTTGTAATTTTCGCTGTTTAATGAATAGCGGCCCATGAGTTTCAAATCGGGAATAATCTCGTATTCGAGTTTCATGTTTCCAAGTGCCCTGAACCTGTCAAAACCGTCCCTGAGTTCGTAGGCTGCAAACCACGGGTTATCGTGTGCTGTATTAAAGTTCCGCTGCTGTACATCGGGCGTTACCCAGTAATCTTTAAGATCGTTGACGTTAATATGGGGCGGAACCTGGTAAACGGCCATATACTGTGTCTCACCCGCGTTTTTCAACGGATAATTATCTGAACTGGGGTTTATAATGTCAACATTGGCAGAAATCTTCACTTTCTCTGTAATGTTGTAAACAGCCGCCAAATTTACCCCGTTCCGTTTCAGTTCGACGCCGGGATAAACACCACTGGCATTGAGATGGGAAATCCCTAACCTGAAACTGCCTTTATCATACGAACCGCTTACGCTGACATCATAAACCATTTCATGTCCGGTTTCGAAATAATTCTTAAGATTGTCTTTGTAGAAAACTAACGGTTTCTCTTCTCCGTTTGTATTCCATTGAATGGCAGAAGCACCTTCTTCCGGGCCATTCCATTGTTGATAAGAGTTTTCGTTCAATACGCCGCTGATACCGGAAGTAAATCTGTTTTGCAACTTAATGAATTTGTAAGGGCGGGAATAAGTAGAACCGATACCCACATCAACACCAATCCCTTTTCTACCCGTTTTTCCCGATTTACTCGTAATCAGGATAACGCCGGCGCCTGCCCTTGAGCCGTAAAGCGCTGCGGCACTCGGGCCTTTTAAAACAGAAACACTTTCAATATTATCAGGACTGATATCTTTCATAATCTTTTGGTCGCCGGAAGGCACGCCATCGATAACGACCAGCGGATTATTGTTGTCGGTAAGCGAAGTGATACCCCTGATATTTATAAAAACATCGCTGTTAACATCGTTTGATGTACTTGTAATCTGTACCCCCGACATTTTTCCGGCCAATGCGCCGGTAAGGTCTTTTTGTGGTACGCGGGTCATCGATTCCGATTGTACCTCGCCCACAGAATAACCCAAAGCTTTTTTCTCACGCTTAATGCCTAAAGCGGTGACAACCACTTCTTCAAGTTCCTGGATGTTTTCATTAAGCGTAACATCAATTACTAGCTGGTTTTCCACCGGAACTTCTTTTGTAATATAACCGATAAAGGAATAGACCAAAACGGCATCACGATTAGGAACAACTATCTTGTATTTCCCATCGAGATCTGTCACGATCCCGGTTGTCGTCCCTTTCACGGAAATGTTTACACCCGGGAGAGATCCGCCATTGTCCGTAACCGTACCTGTAATCGTGATACCCTGTTGTTCAAATGGTGTAATAATCACAATATCACCTTCCATAAACTCGACGGAAGCTGGCGTGTTATGGAATATCTGTTCAAGAATTGACCGGATATCTGCATTCTGGGCTTTCAAAGTTACCTTTTTATCTAATACATTAAAATCGTCGCTATAGAAAAACCGATAATTGCTTTGAGACTCTAATGTTTTTAAAACTTCTTTGATCGAAGTATAGCCAATGTCGCTATTCAAGTTGATATTTTGTGAAAAAGCATTAGCATATACATTCAAAGAAGCCACTACTATCAGTATGAATGATAACTTCATAGTAAGAAAAATAATTTTATTCTTAAAAAATGAATTAAAGAATTGAAAATAAGAAATATTTGTCATAATATTGTCTTTGATTTATTAATAATCATTTCTTTTCGGACGCCACCCCGGCAAGGGTCTTCCGAAAAATCTCTAGGGGGAAGCCCTCTGCAACAGGGCTTCCTTTTTTAATACACTTTGAATATCTCCATAGGCTTTTGAGGGTTTATTGGTTACATATTTTTTAAGTTGAATTCTTTAGCCAACTGTCTATCAAGGCTAATAAAGATTTTATTTTTTTCAAAAGAATACTTCAGAGGAATCGTACGTCGTAATATGGTCATCACCTGCTCAATGGTTTCGCGTTGAATGCTACCCGAAAAATGGTAATTCATTACCTCATTTGAATCAAATACAATAGATACATTATACCGGCGCTCAAAATCTTTGGCTAAGGCGCCTAACTTTTGTTTCTCAATCACCCAAAGGTCGTCTTTCCACGAAGTATATAATTCCGGGTTGATATTATTTTCAATAACAACCGGTTCGGAAATAACTTGCGCAATTGCTTCTGATTGATCCGAGACTGATTCGGCTTGTTCTTTTGGTACTTTGTCTGTATAATAAGTAATATTCTCATTGGGGCGCATCTCAAGCGAAAACAATTTATTTTTTTCATCTTTTCCTTCGATGGTTACTTTCCCTTTCACCAGCGTAGTAGTGATAGCTTTATCTTCCGGATATGCTTTTACATTAAATGTGGTTCCATAAGCTTTGATGGAAAGGCCTCCCGCTTTTACCACAAACGGTTTTTCCGGATTAGTCACTACTTCGAAACAACCTTCGCCTGTAAGCTGTACCTCTCTTTCCTCTTCTCCATATGTATTGTTGTATGTCAATCGGCTACCGCCATTTAACCAAACTTTTGTCCCATCGGGCATGTCTATCATACTTTGTGACCCCATCTTAGCCTGTATCGTTGTAGTAGCTGTCATCATTGATTCGATTTCAGCAAATTGCCCATCATGCAAGTACCAACCTAATGCACCAGCGCCAATCACAATGATAACCCACGAAGCCGCGATCCTTTGCCATGTCCAGAAGCCATGCTGCATTTTTCGATTATATCTCGAAGTTTTGTCTATTAGTTTCAATAGACTCATTTCCTTTTCTTTACTTTGAGTATCTACCCCAGCTAATGTCCATGCATTCCGAATTTCATTAAAATATTTTTTGTGGTCAGGCGATTCGTCAATCCACACTTTCAATATGGACAGCTCGTCCGGCTCCAACAAATCGGATAAATGTGCGGAAATCAATTGTTTAATTTGATCGGGTACTCTCATATAAGGCATTCTAAAGGTTAAGACAGGATTTTAATCAAATTTGATTAGAGAAAATATTTATATTTTTTAAAATTAGTAGCTATGTGTTAATATTTCCATTTTATCTATTTTATAATTAATACATTGTCAATCTTTCCCTGATCGTCTCCAGTGCGTGATAAATATGTGCACGCACAGTATGTATGGAAATATTCAATCTTTGCGCGATTTCCTCATTACTTAAATATTCATACCGACTGAGCATAAAAACTTCGCGACATTTGTCCGGTAATAAGCTGATGGTTTGTTGGATGATTACTTTTGTATCGTCTCTTTCGATATTCTCAATGATAAAATCATCCACCTGGTAAGTGTCCCTGATAAACTGCCACTCCTCCTCGCTGACGGTTTTGTTGACTTTGTTTTTAGCAGTTGCCAGGAATTGTAGTTTGTTAATAGATGCATGATGGGCGGCTTTATATATGTATGCCTGCACAGATCCGACGATATAAATGGAATCCCTATTACACCATAGTTTAGTAAAAACGTCCTGCACAATATCTTCAGCTAGAAGCAAATCTCTTACAATCTGCCGGACATATCTGATCAAGGTAGGAAAAAGCAAGGTATATAATGCATAAAATGCTTTTTCGCTACCTTTTTTTACATCAAGCCATATTTCGCTTAATCTCTCCAAATAATAAATAATTGTTAATTTTTGGTAGCTCCACCAAGCTCGTAAACTCGGTTCGCTATCGTTCATGATACCGGCTATCGCCTAAGCCATCTTAAAGTTCAGCAAATCAACATATACAAATAATAAAACAATATAAACCAATTTATGTCAAACACTTGGAAAGTATAAATTTCGTTTATGCAAACTTACAGTATATTCCACTACATTTATTTGTATAAAATAAGATCAAAATAACTTTGTGGCAACGAGTATATACCATAAATCAGATATATGTTGTGAGAATTATATATCGACTTTATTCAATTTAATTACTTTCAAATAATTCTATTTTTTAGCTTGAAAATATCGTTTTGGTACATATTGCACCTCATTCGTTGCGACAAAGATAAAATTATTCCAACAAATCAGAAAATTGCTGAAATAGAATTAAAAACGGCCGACATCAAGAAAAATAAATCTCTTGAGTTAACCGTTTATCGCATTCCACGCCAAAGTTAAGTATTTATAGATATAAAGCCACGCCATAAAAGTTACTTTTTTACTAAAAGCACACTGTCCGGATTTTCTTTCCCGCTATTCCATAAAGGTAACGAACGATATGAGAAAATATATCCGAAGTGCGATGTATTGACAACTCAGTTTAGTCGCAATTTAGGTATTCCGTCGAAAGTAATTATGAAATGGACTGGACACAACGACTTTAAGGCTATGAGACCCTATGTTAAAATGATAATATTTTGTAAGTTAATAGAATAGATAAGTTTAACAGGAATAATTCAATGTCGTTTAGTTAAGGACTTTCTTTTTACTGTTTGATATAAAATGGATTACTTCAAAAGAGATGTGATTAACCTTTGTCAAATTCTACAATTTCACTAAATTTGTAGCATATAAAGGGAGTCCCCAAGAATAAATCAACAAACGGATTTCCGTGAAAATGTATTGGAAGACTTTTTGGGCAAAACTTCTATAGTTGTCAAACTGGATTTTCGCCAAGATGTTCCTAATGAGTTTATGCGCCATCTACGCTTTCCCGATAGAAGAAAAGGTCAGAGGGAAGAATATAAAGCGGATCAAAATCGAAAGTTCGGTCAGCAAATCAATCGCATTCATGCTTTGGCTATGACTCAAGACATTCTAATCGAGGCGTTTTTGAAAAACCAGTTTCATAAGGCTATTCAAGCTTTTGATCAAGTGGTTCAAAAAACAAGAGAAATTATCCGTCCGGAAAGAAGTGTGATGCGAAACAAAAAGTCAAAGAAACATTATGTGATGAATTACAAGAAGTTATAAAGATGGCTTAACTAAACGACATTGATTATAAAATCGTGAAAACATTGATAACTGACGATTTTCAGGTATTTATAAAACCTGTTGGAGCGCGTTGCAATTTAAGGTGCAGCTACTGTTATTATTTGCAAAAGAGCGACATTTACGGATCTGGTATAAACCCTATCATGAATGATGAAACTTTGGAAAACTGCATTAAGCAGCATTTTTTAGCTTCATCCGGAGATACGGTTCTATTTACTTGGCATGGAGGGGAACCGCTGCTGGCGGGGATTGATTTTTATGAAAAAGCTTTATCCATTCAGAAAAAACATTTGCCGCACGGGAAAAGTTTTTTGAACGGCATTCAGACGAACGGCACGATGATCACAAAAGAGTGGTGCGAATTTTTTGCC
Source organism: Bacteroidales bacterium (assembly GCA_031551645.1). Taxonomy (GTDB): domain Bacteria; phylum Bacteroidota; class Bacteroidia; order Bacteroidales; family UBA4181; genus JAIRLS01. Next base: position 68,967 of record JAVBNI010000246.1, read on the forward strand.
GCAAATGGATTTATAGTTGGCATGAGTATAGATGGTCCGAAAGTTTTTCATGACGCTATGCGCCATACTTTAAATAAACACGGAAGTTTTGAAAAAACGCTCGACGGTCACAGACTACTCCGTGAACATGGCGTAAATCCAGAAATTTTATGCGTTGTAAATTCCTATAATGTAAAGTATCCGTTAGTCGTTTATGATTTTTTCAAAATGCTTGGAGCCAATTATATCACTTTTTTACCATTGGTTGAAAAAAGAAATATTGAAGAAGAGCAGGTTTCCGCGGAGTCTGTTTCGGCATTTGAGTTTGGGCTTTTTCTGGCCGCTATTTTTGACGAATGGGTCAAATATGATATTGGTACTGTTAAAATTCAAATTTTTGAAGAAGCGTTAAGAACAGCGTTTAATCAGGAACATTCGTTGTGCATCTTTAGGGAATGCTGCGGAGGAGTTCCGGTCATAGAACATAATGGCGATTTTTATCCATGTGATCATTTTGTTGAAAAAAACCAGTTATTGGGAAATATAAATGAACGCCATTTGGAATATTTCCTGAAACATTCCGCGCAAAGAACATTTGGAGATGCAAAACTGAATACCTTACCGCAATACTGTATCAGATGCAAAGTAAAGAACATGTGCAATGGCGAATGTCCCAAAAACAGATTCATCACCTCACCCGATGGAGAGCCGGGATTAAATTACCTGTGCGATGGCTATCAATACTTCTTCAACCACTGCAAGCCGTTTGTTGATTCAGTATCGGAAGCTTGGAAGATGAATAATCAATAACTTTCCTTATGCAAGCTTTTCTTTGAAGAAAGAAACTGTTCTGCTCCAGGCTAATTTTGCAGCTTCAGCATTGTATCTTTCCGGATTGGTATCATTATTGAAAGCATGACCGGTTCCTTCGTAGATAAATATCTGATAATCTTTCTTCTGCTTTTTAAGTTCTTCTTCAAATGCGGTAATTCCTGCATTTATTCCCGGATCGTTTCCTGCATAATGAGCCATGATGGGAGCCTTAATTTTTGCCACATCTTCAGTCGCCGGCTGACGGCCATAATATGGAACCGCCGCGTTGAGTTCGGGTGAATTTACGGCTACCTGGTTGGTCATGGCGCCTCCCCAACAGAATCCTGTACAACCTACTTTTCCTGTTGATAGCGGATGAGTTTTAAGATATTTTACCGCTGCAACCAGATTATTTACGGTATCGTCGTTATTCAGACTTCTAATTAATTCTGTTGCTTTTGCTTGGTCGTTTTCCGGAGTTCCGCCAACAGAAGTCAACGCATCGGGAGCCAGCGAAAGAAAACCCTCTTTTGCAAATCGTATGGTCACATCTTGGATGTGTGGCTGGAGTCCTCGATTTTCATGAATGACCACAACGGCCGGAAATTTCCCCTCTTTTTTAGGGTGAGCCAGAAATGCTCTCATCTCCGTTTTGGGAGCGGGATACTTTACAAATTGAGAAACAGGTTCATTGTCTTGTGTTGGGACAGAGGCATTGGCATCTTCCAACACGGATAAGAGTGCCAAGGCTGCTGCTGAACTTCCGGCCGCTAACGTCAGCTTTTTAAGGAAAAAACGGCGGTCTGTTTTGCCTTCTTTATACTCGTCATAGAGCTTTGTTATATTGTTTTCCATAATATTATGTTTTTGAATTACTCAATAAACTCTTGAAAACTTTTATATGTAACAATGGCAAAATAACATTCTCATCTTTTTCAGACAGGATCAAGAGTTAAAGCTTGAAAAGCTATATTTTCATAACCGGAGGTCGTTGACCTCCGGAAAAACAATGTAACAGGACATCTGCCTGTAAGGCAGGACTTT
>JAVBNI010000213.1:0-39392 GCA_031551645.1 Bacteroidales bacterium
TGATGAATACCATTACAGATACAATAGACGCAACCACATGGATACTGTTTTTGACAACCTAATTTGCAGAATGATTAAATTCGAGCCAATCCGCAGAAAATTAAAAAAATAATTAGTGAGCTTTAAACGCCTATACCGAAACTTTTATTATATCAAAAATTCTAATCTATATAATCCTTAATATATGACGCGTTTACTATTTATCGAGGCAAAAGCCGATACGGGCGACATATCTTGTCAACCGCTGGAAGAGACCGTAAGTTGACGATTGGCACTTTTTGTTGTAGCCTATATATTCATTTTAATCTATATCCAACTGTTAAATTAACTGCAAAAGTATTTACTGACACTTTTCCTGTTCCTCTGCCATTTTCAGCAGGCCAATCCGCAATTTTTATGAAGTCTAAATAATAATCTGTTCGCAACCCAAATTGAAGATTTGACATGCTATATTTTACACCTGCGCCAAGTATTAACCCAATTGAAACACTATTCAGATCATCAAGGTCATCTAATGTATCAAAGTGTCTGCTACTGTTTAATAAATAATCCAGTCGAGGTCCAGCACTTATAAACGGAGAAATTTTATCTTTTATCGGATATTTAAAATCAATCGTAGTATTTAATGACAAATAATCCAAAGTCGGTTTGTCTATCCATGTCCCTACTGGTGAGCCGGACATATCTGTCAAATAGATTTCAGTTTTACCACCTTTTCTAATTATACCAATATTACTTGAAAGATTAAAAAATTGCTTATCGAAGTAGTCTATACCTGCAAAGATTGAATATCCAATCAATATCTCGTCAAACAATGAACTATTGCCAATGCTTGGCGCTTCCCAATTCAATTTTGAAATGGAAGTTCCTCCTTGAATTTTTACGATTTGTCCATTTGCAAAAATTGCAACTGTCAATCTAATCCTATCTTTTTCATTGTCTTATCATGGCTTTATGTCCTTGTCAGACGGTTTTTTGTTAAACATTTTGGTTCTTGCTATACTGTTCATAGTCGGCAAAAAAACCGTACAGATGAAAGACCTTGCTAATCGCACTTTCCGCCCGTCTGAATCCAGATCGTAAGGTAAGGACTGGCATTCTTAACATTAGATATAAAGTATGTCATTTTTATTCTATTTTCTTATAAGTTATTCGCAAAAGCATTGGTTCTAATGTCTCAATACCAAGCCACTTGGTTTCGATAGTTTTAGGTAATCCGTTTTCATTGTAGGTATAAATGAATGTGCATCCATCTTCTGTTGCTTTTGTCATATTATTTTTGGAAAGTGCCCTTTTCAAGTCGGGTACTTCTGTATAAGGAAGAGGATTATAAACGAAAAGATAGTCAAGTCCAAAATTGGATTTCGGATTGCCATCATATTCATAATATCGCACAGTTCTTATGGCTGTCCCAGGAATTGGTTGACCAAAGGCAGTTAATTCAGGACCAATACGAATATGTTCAATAATATTCCCCGAATTATCATATACCATAGTGTCAGAATTAATCCATTGGTCGTTTTCATGTAAAGAACCAACTACACGCCCTTCTTCGTATCGAAAATTTAAGGCTTCTCCATTCTTTTTTATCAATTTTCCACGTGTATCATATTCAAAAGAGGTTTCTATTTTGTAATCAAATTGTACATATCCATTATTTTCATGGGTTTTTGTTGCATTTACTATTTTTGATACACGACCATTTTTGTATTCAAATTCATCTGTTGATTTTCTGAAAATAGTTCTATGTGGCTCAATAAGTGTATCTGCAACAATTCGTTTGAGCAACTTATTGTTGTTATCATAGATGTACTCTGCTAACAAAATATTATGGTAATTGTAAATTTTGTCAACTATGAATTTGCTTCTAATACCTGTACCTAGGTTATCGTCAAATTCATCATACTTACTACAACTCACAGTTGTAACTATTAATGCTACAATCAAAGCAAATAATATATTTAACTTGTTCATAAGATTTTATTTTATGGTTCATCCTTGTTTATACATTCAAATTTTCACGGCTCTGCTAATCCCACTTTCCTCTCGCTGAAAGCAGATCGCAAGTTATATGCAGGTTATTTTCAAATTCTCTGTCGCAATACTTTGTTGTTACTTAATGTAAATACAAGTGTTATATTATCTATCCAATTTATTTTTGTCCATGCGTAGTTATAAATAGACTCATTTTCGTCATAACCTGTTACTTGCAAAAAATTGCCAGTTTCAATTTCGTACACCCAAACTTGTTGTATTCCAGAACGGTCGGATATAAATGCTACTCTTTTTTTGTCGGGCGAAAGCGAAGGACGGAAATCGTTTTTGTAACTTGTAATAAAGTTTTCGGTATCAAATTCGGAATGAATACCAATAATACTTCGAGATGAATAAGGACTTTGTCCACTAAACAAAAAATAGTCAGAAAAATAAATGGGAAATTCATAATTTCTTCTATCTGTTGAGCATTGTTTTTTGCTCAATGTCTGTAAGTTCAAAGTAATAATATTGCTTGTATTTCCTAAATTGAGTAAATCTTCATCTGATTGATACGCCAAAAAATTTCCATCATCGGAAAATGAAGGATGATAATTATGATAAGTGTCTGATGTTAATTTGCTTATTATATTTGTATTGCAGTCATATATCGCTATTTGCGAAGGAAATCCATTGCCGACATTAATTTCACCTTCTTCGGTTTGAAAAGCGATTTTTGTTCCATCGGGCGACCAAGAGGGGTTGTAACTGCTTTTTGCTATCATTTGTACATCTGTTCCGTCAATATTTGCCGTGAATAATGATATTACGGCATAATTTCCATTTCCCCACACGTAATTATCAACGTATGCAATTTTTGTACCGTCGGGCGAAACTGCTAAATCCCAAAAATATTGACGTTCTGTACCCTCCAAAATACATTTATATTCTTTGCGCTTGTTTGGCACAACCATAACCATTTCGGATTTTTGTGTTCCATATCCTTTCTTTTTCGCAAGTAAATAAATGAAGAAGGGTTTTCCATTTACAAAACCGTCTAATGTGCATTTTTTTTCGTTAAAATTGACTTCTCTCACACTTCTAGCTCTGTCGCCATTAGGTTCATCTGAAACAAAAAACTCTAAAACATCTGGTTTAATTATCTCTTGGTTTGAAATATTTTTAAATTCAATAAAGACAGCATCACTCCACTGTAGATGAATTACCATATCGCCAATTAAAACCATCGGCATTGGTGTAAAAAGAGCTGTATCATCTTTAATTGATCCATCTTCTTTGTCGCACGAATAAAGTGTAATCGCGAATAAGGCTAAAATAATTTTTAAATTTTTCATTGTTTTCAAAAATTAAGTTTATAATTGTCATTGACTATTTTATGTCAAATCTATTAAATTGTACAAAATTCAGTCTTATTTCGCCCTTGTCCGCCACTTGCTCCCATTGTTCCACGGTTGTTTGCGGCGAGCATTGCGAACATGTTCACTGTCCAAAATGGCACGCCCGCTAAATGACGTAGTCAGGCACGGGCGACAGCCTTGCAAACCACACTTTCGGCCCGATGGAAGCAGGTCAAAAAGTGCCGGCATATGTCTGTCATAGCGGGTTCTATTATTTATATATGGCATAGTTTCTAAAAATTTCTATTTGCTCGTAAATTTTATCAAAAAAATCCTGTATTTGTTGATAGTGTTCATCTACAACTCCATTGTAAAATGAATAAGTTGAACCGTCTATGGTTACAATAAATGTTTCATCAACTCCATCAACACAAGCACGACATGAACCATCCTTGATTTTTTTAAATGTTTCCAAGTTAAAAGTTTTTGTTAAATACACCCATTGTTCTTCAGAAGTTTTGGTTGTTGTTTGAAAACTTTTTCGTTTCATTGTTTCTCGGTCATGATAACTAATAGAATAATGTGTGGAACTTGCGTTAATTTTCAAATTTTCATCTATCATTGTCCAACCGCCGAAATATTGAACACTAAAAATTAACGATTCATCATCTTCGGTTTTTTCATTGCTTTTACCGCATGAGGAGAAAAGAACAACTATAAGATTTAATATTAACAAGTAAGGATAAATTTTTACTTTCATATTGTTTTCTTATATTTTGTTTGACTTTCAATTTCCTATTTTAAGTTTTGTTTTCATACTCATTATATATAATAGATGAAAAAATCCGCAAAACGCTGCATGGTATGAAAACTTTTTTACTTTTTGATGTTTTCAACCATTGTGTTAAAGTAGCCTACCACCCAACGTGCCGACACGTTGGGATTGAGCGGGCGGACAAATTCTTCGAGCGCAGTGTTGCTGGCATTCCGAAAAGCAATGGTATTGACGGTACTAACGATGATATTGCATACCGGGTTAATTTCGGCGCGTACGACCTTGACGTCGCCGGTACCTTCTCGTGTTACATTATTTTGAACGGTGTCAGTAAGGCGCCCTACTGACACCAAATTGCGTTAAATGATATTGTTCCGCACTTTTACTATATTATTTTAAGCTTTGACTTCTGCCAAAATAAGTACTTTCGAGTAAATAATCGTCGCATTGTCAACTGTCAACTATCAATTGCCATTTGTTATATGGTCGCCCTGATTTGCGTTCAGCAGTGATCAATTTTTGAACTCATATTGCCCGGCCGGAACTTCAAACAATACATAACCATTTTTCACTCCTATGTTTTTGGCAAAACCTGACTTTTCGGAAATATTGGCAGCATTGGATTCCGGGAAATAGATGGTGGCAGATGTGTTAGGAGGTACAACAACCCGGGCAATCAACTTTCCGTTTTCATATTTCCAATCGGAACGGATTTCCCCGGAAGGCGAGTCAAATGTGGCTTTAGTCCATTTCACTTGTGATTCTGTAAGTTTCGGAATCCGTACAATGAATTTTCGGAAACCCGGTACATCGGGATCACGGCGAATACCGGCTACGCCATCCACGTACCATGCTCCGGGATACAGGTAGGAACTGTGGAGCAACGAATGTCCCGGGAGATCCTTTTCCCACATTTCCCACAAGGTGGTTGCGCCACATTCTTTCATAAAGCCCCAGCTTGGATATGTCGTCTGCGAAGTCATGGAGTAGATCAGATCGTCGCGGCCTGCTTCGCGCAATACCTTGAACAACATTGCCCCGGCTGTGATTCCCACATTGATGTGTCCTTTACGGACGACCAATATCTCGTTTTCGAGGCGTTGCATCACGGATTCGCGCAAATCGGAAGGTGAAACCTCTCCCAGAAGGGCTGCGGCCAGATTAGCCATTGAACTGTCTGCGTAACTGTGATCACCAGCATTATAGTACTTAGCATGAATGGCACGGCTCGATGCTTCGGCTTGTTGTTCCCAACGCCGGGCATCTTCGACCTTACCAAGAACATGTGCGATCCTGGCTGCTGTCCTGAGATTGAATACCCGGTAACAGTTATTCAGGCAGAGTGTTTCGGGCTTGTCATTATTCATCCCTTCGGCAGTAGCATTCGGCCACAGCCAGTCGCCAAGGAAATCCCACTTTCCGCCGAACCGTTGCAACAGATCATCCTTCACATGTGTATCCAGGAAACCCAGCCAACCTTTTATCAATTCAAAATTCTTTTCCAGAATTCGGGTGTCTCCTTCGTGCTGATACATGAACCATGGTAATGATACACAAATGCCGCCCCACGCAGGACCGCCACCACCCCAATAAGTAGGCGCCGTATGCGGAAGTATGCCATTGTTGAATATCCTGCCGCTGGTCATTTCTTTACGCGCCCAGGCAGGATCGTTCATGTTGCCAACCATGGGTTCGGTTCCCTGTACATCGCGCCAGTCCTCCATCCATTTGGTATAGAAAGCGCCCAGTTTGTAATTGAATAATCCTGTTTCGGAAGTGGCATGCGCATCACCGCCATAACCCATCCGTTCGCGTTGCGGACAATCGACCACATAACCACCGATGGACAGGTTTTCAAACGTCCAGCGGACACGGTCGTATATCCAGTTCTGCAACGGATCGGAACATTCGAAGGTAGTAGTCGGCTGGTAATTGGTACGTATCATCCATCCACGTATGTCGTCCAATTCCGGTTTTTCTTTCTGCCCACGAATGGTGATCCAACGCCCCGAGCTGTAATTGAAACGGTTCCGGAAAACTCCTTTGCCCGACGCCCCGATAATATAAGCGCTGTGGTTACGGAATGTCATCTCATTTTGCTCGCGTTCCGAAAAGAAAAAGTCAATGCGGTCACCCTGGTTTCCTTTCACCTTTATCTCTGTCCACCCGGCAAAGTTCACGCCCATATCCACACGGAATGAACCGTCGGGACGTTCTTCGATGGCAACAGGGCGGATTTCGTCGTACAGACGATTAGGTTCGACCGTTTGCGCTGACAATGCCAGCCGGGGTGTATATATCTCCACAGACGACCAATTTGAATCATCATAAGCGGGTTTGTTCCAATCAGGAATTTCCTTGTTGGCATCCCAGATCTCGCCACCCATTTTGCCAAAATCCCATATTTCCAACAGTTTGTTCGGACTGGGATGGGTCTTCCACGATGCGTCTGTCCGGATGCGTAATATATTTTTTCCATCCTTTCCGGAAATATCTGCCTGGGCAATCACCATAGGAGTACGTGGTTTGTCGTCGATAACATATCCGGCAAAAATAGACCACGATGTACCCAACCACATAGCAATGGTATTTTCACCCTTTTTCAGTTTGCCGGCAATGTCGTAAGCCACGTAACGTGCACGTTTAGTATGATCGCTCACACAGGGCGACAATACATCATCGCCTATCTTTTCGCCATTTACGTATAATTCATGATACCCCAACGAGGCAACAAACATGACAGCACGCGCCGGTTTTGCATTCAGGCTGAAAGTTTTGCGGAACCAGGGGTCGATGATGTTACAATCGGTTTGCGACGGATCGAATATTTCATTGGTTCCGATCCATTGCGCCGTCCAATCGGAATGGTTGAACAGGCCGGTACTCCAATGCGCTGCTTTGCTCCAACGCGATTCATTACCGTTCTCGTCCTTTATACAAACGTTCCAGAAATAATCCTTATCCGATTGCAATGCCTTCCCGGAATATACGATATGTTGCATTTGGTCGGAGTCTGCCCATCCCGAATCCCAGATATCGCCTTGCCCGTTTTCGAGGTCTTTTTTCGTTTGGCTCACCAATACACGATATGCTGTTTGCCGTTGCCCGAAATCATTCTTATCTGTAGCCTGTAATGTCCAGCTGAAACGTGGAGACGGTTCATCCAATCCTGCCGGGTTGGTCAGGTATTCGCAACGGAGATTTTCCGGAGTGACTGAACTTCTGGAACTGGGATCACATGCTGTTGCACAAAATACAACAACGATCAATATTTGTACGAATGTTTTCATCTGTTGATTGGAATTTTGGGTTTGAACAAAGAAAACCAAAATAACCAGATATACACACAAATCATCAAGGATAATTTACGCAAACGGTTGCGAAACAGATCATCTGTTATTAGTTCTCATAATGGTAAAGCTTTGTGCTAAAGTATAGATAAAAGTAGTTACTGATCAACAACCAGCATTTTCATTAATACATAACATTGACTTAGTGTGCTTTATCCGCATTTATCATTAACAATTAACCATTAATCATTATTTCAATCCTACCCATTTTTTGATATCACTCAATTTTTGCAAGGCTTCCAGCGGGGTAATGTTATTAATGTCTGTTTTTTTGATTTCGTCGCGTATCTGTTTCAATACGGGATCGTCCAACTGGAAGATAGACAACTGGTAACCTTCACGTTTTTGCCCCAGATCGGCTACCGGTTTGGCGGCAACGCCTTGATTTTCGTGGTTTGACTCAAGTTTTTTCAATATTTCCTCCGCACGCATGACAATGCTTTTCGGCATACCAGCCATTTGTGCCACATGTATCCCGAAACTATGCTCGCTACCCCCACGTACCAGTTTACGTAGAAATATTACCTTATCGTCTAATTCCTTTACAGAAACATTATAGTTTTTGATCCTGGCAAAACTATTTTCCATCTCGTTAAGTTCGTGATAATGGGTCGCAAACAATGTTTTTGCTTTTGCGGCAGGATGTTCGTGTATGTATTCAGCCATCGCCCAGGCAATGGAAATACCATCATAGGTACTTGTTCCACGGCCAATCTCATCGAGCAGGATCAAACTGCGGGGCGACAAATTGTTCATGATACTGGCGGCTTCGATCATTTCTACCATAAAAGTCGATTCGCCCTGCGAGATATTATCCGAAGCGCCCACACGGGTAAAAATTTTATCGACATAACCGATTTCGGCGCTCTGGGCGGGAACATAACAACCAATCTGCGCCATCAACACAATCAATGCCGTCTGACGCAGCAAAGCCGACTTACCTGACATGTTAGGCCCGGTAATGACGATCATTTGCTGTTCGGTGCTGTCGAGGTATACATCGTTGGCTACATAAGGTTTGTCGGGTGGTAGGTATGCTTCGATCACCGGATGTCGCCCCTGTTCGATGCGAATGCTGTCGCCGTCGGTAATCACAGGTTTGGAATATTTGTTTTCGACGGCTGCCTGCGCGTACGAACGAAGGCAATCCAACCGGGCTACCAGCGAAGCGTTTAATTGTATGGCAGGAATATACTCACTTACTGCCGCGACTAACCCTGCAAAAAGTTCTGTCTCGAGATTCAATATCTTTTCCTCAGCGCCCAGTATCTTCGACTCATATTCTTTCAGTTCTTCTGTAATATACCGTTCGGCATTTACCAGGGTCTGCTTGCGTATCCATTCAGATGGAACCTTATCTTTGTGGGTATTGCGCACTTCGATGTAATACCCGAAAACATTATTAAAATTCACCTTGAGCGAACTAATACCCGTACGTTCTATTTCGCGCTGTTGTAGTTCAACCAGAAAGTTTTTCCCGGAGTGCTGAATGTACCGTAATTCGTCTAATTCCGTCGACACCCCCTGTGCAATCACATTGCCTTTGTTCACCGCATTAGGCGGATCTTCGGTAAGTTCACGCTCAATGCGTTCCCGGATTGCGCTACAGGGATTAAGCTGTTCGGCAATGCTCGCCAGGGAAACATTTCCGGATTGCTGGCATAATTCCTTAATCGGAACAATGATTTTCAATGCATTTTTCAATTGCATCATTTCGCGCGGTGAAATGCGTCCGGCGGCCATTTTGGCAATGATACGTTCCATATCGCCTACTTGGCGGATGTGTTCTCCCAACGATTCTGCAATATCGTAGTTCTGACAAAAATATTCTGCCACATTCAGCCGCTCGTTGATACGACGTATATCTTTCAATGGAAGGGCAATCCAACGTTTTAGCAAACGGGCACCCATCGGAGACAGGGTACGGTCGATCACATCACAGAGTGTATGGCCACCCTCGTTTGTCGAATACAGAAGTTCGAGATTACGGATGGTGAATTTATCCAGCCACACATAGGTATCTTCATCGATACGGGATATTTTGTTGATATGCCCCAGTTGGTCGTGCCGGGTAATATCAAGATATTGCAAGATAGCTCCAGCAGCCGTCACGGCAACATTCTGACCATCGATACCAAATCCTTTCAAATTTAATGTTTTGAAATGATTCAGCATCTTTTCGCGGGCGGTATCAGGAACAAAGGCCCAATCCTCCAATACAGACAAATAGAAGCGTGTCCCGAAAGTCTCCTTAAACCAGCTCTGTTTGCTTCGCTCCACCAATACTTCCTTGGGATTAAAGCCACTCAGCAACTTATCGATATATTCGACCAATCCCTCTGCTACCAAAAATTCTCCTGTCGAAACATCAAGAAAAGCCACGCCAACCACATTCTTCTCCACATGCACACATGCAAGGAAATTGTTCTCCTTGTTGTCAAGCACCTGGTCGTTAAGTACCACTCCGGGCGTGATTAATTCGATGATCCCGCGTTTCACAATAGTTTTGGTTGTTTTCGGATCTTCCAGCTGTTCGCAGATAGCTACCCGTTGTCCGGCACGGACAAGCCTCGGAAGATAAGTATCCAATGCATGATAAGGAAAACCTGCCAATTCAACATAAGATGCCGCTCCATTGGCCCGACGGGTAAGGGTGATACCCAAGATTTCCGCTGCCTGGATGGCGTCTTCACCAAAAGTTTCATAAAAGTCCCCCACACGAAACAACAGGATAGCATCAGGGTGCTTTCCCTTGATATGGTAGTATTGCTTCATCAGCGGTGTTTCGACATATTTCTTTTCTGTCACGGAATCATGGGTGTTTATGGCGTTACAACAAAGCAAGATTGATCAAACATAGCAAAAACAACATTTTGCCACATGCAAAGGTAATTGTTCGGCACCAAACGCGAAATATTATTTATCAACACCCAAGGCAACCGCATCAAAATAAAATGTGTTACCATTTTATAATTCGCGTTCATTTTTTATCCACGAATTACACGAATTTTCACTAAATAGAATTTCAGCAAAGCTGAAATTTATTCGTGTTAATTTGTGTAATTCGTGGATAAAATTTTTGATGCGGTTGCCCTGATCAACACCGGAATTAGAATCAGAAAAGAAATCTTTATGAAAAGCATTTCAATAAAGAATCTCATAATCCATTAGGACTTTAACCGTTAAATCACAGATATCCTTTTCGTTTATCGGTCTTTGTGCAAGTTTATTATGTGCAATATATCAGTAGGTCGTGCCTAAAATTCAGCCGATTTTTACCACCTTCCCCGAAAAGGCTTCTAATTCAATCAAAAACATATCCGTCCCGAATTCATTTAATTTTTGCTTACTGCCCGTTAATAAGTCTTCGGATTGTTTCAAATCTGAAGGATTGACGCCCATATAATCAAAAGCTTCTTCCGGGATATTTACACAAACCGTGGTGGCTTTGTCTGAAAAATTAACGACTACCAATACAAATTCATGGTTATTGCAGCGCAAATAGGCATATTGGTGATGAGGATCAAATTGAGGATTTTGGTCATTTGCATACATCAGGTCATAAAATCGGCCAACGCGGATACAGGCTTCATTGTTGCATAATCGCAACAGCTTTATGTAAAATTGCCGCAACCTTTTTTGATCGACAGTTAAATTTTTCTCATCAGGGTTGCCTTGATTATACCAAGTTCGCAACGAACCGACCGACCAATAATCGAAAATAGAAGTGCGTCCGTCACGGCCGCTGAACCCTTCCTGGTCTGTTGCGGGTTCGCCCAATTCCTGCCCCGCATAAATCATGACGGGATTGTTGTTCATGGTAGCGGCAACGACCATTGCGGGAATTGCCTTGAAAGGGTCGCCTGCAAAAAAAGAGGATGCAATTCGTTGTTCATCGTGGTTTTCAAGAAAATTCAACATCCGGTCTTGTATCCCTTCATTGCTTTGCCAACATGCCGTAATATCCGAAGTCGAACGGCGCCCGCATACAACGTCCCTCAGCGTGTCGTACAATCCCACCTTATCATACAAATAGTCGAAATGCCCGTGGTTAATGTAGTTGCGATATTCGCTAGGATTGTATATTTCGGCAATAAACACAATGTGCGCGAACTCCGATTTTATTTCCGGGATTACCCAATTCCAAAATTCGACAGGCACCATCTCCGCCATGTCACAACGAAACCCGTCAACACCTTTACTTGCCCAATACAGCAAAATATCTCTCATTTTGTGCCATACATCGGGCTTCGGATCGAAATGCCGGGTGCGGCCGGAACAATAATCGATCCCGTAATTTAATTTTACCGTGTCGTACCAGTCGTTTGTCGTGGGTGAAGGATCAAACAGATCATTACCTGTGGCTTTTGCCGGAAATTCAGCGTAAGCACCATGGCCATGCATCATGGGAAATTGAGGTTCGAACCAACGCCCGGGAATGTAATAAAAGTCGTTATTCGGATCGAATAATACGGAAGTATGGTCATTAACACCAAAATCGACAATCTGAACGGGTTTTGCATCCGAATGATATTCTCTTGCCACATGATTGGGTACAAAGTCGATGATCGCTTTTAATCCGCATGAATGCGTCCGTTCGATCATGGCCTCGAATTCGCTCATACGTGACTCCACATGATCAGCAAGATCGGGCGAAACATCATAATAATCACGTATTGCATAGGGCGAACCCGCATTGCCTTTAACGATATCGGAGTGACTATTGCGGATACCGTATTTCGAATAATCCGTTTTAGTAGCATGCTCCAAAATCCCCGTATACCAAACATGGGTAAACCCCATGGTTTTTATTTCATCGAGAACCGTCGTGCTGAAAGCCGAGAACTTTCCCGAACCGTTTTCCTCAATGCTTCCATTTTTTTTGTTGAGCGATTTGACATTGCCAAAAAGTCGTGGCAAAACTTGGTATATCAATATTTTTTGGGACATTATTATTAATTTGATTACTCAATTGCGGGTAAAAACTGTCAAAAATAACAAAATAAAGTTTCGAAAAATGATAGAATGATTTATGTTTGTATCATAATGCCGGCATGAAGGTGTTGTATGTTTTGAAATTACACAAAGCTTGTTTGATTGATAATGATCTTTTTTACCTGTTATCATGTTTAGTAAAGAACATGTTAAATTTTGCTTTGTGTCTTCGCGCCTTTGTGGCAAATAAATCAGTTTACAGTAAATGAAAATATCGGTTAATTATAGAACAAACCACAACCAAGAAGTATATATATTGGGTAACATTGATGAGCTTGGCGCTTGGAATGAAGTGAAAGCCGTTCCCATGAAACATGTTTCGGAGTCGTGGTGGGAACTGAATTTGGATGTTTCGGCGGAAGAAATACAATACTCTTTTTTGATTGTAGAGCCAAACCGCATTGTGGTTCGCAGGGAATGGGGAAAGCCCCATAAAGTCGGACTGATTGCAGGAAAAAACTATTCAATCGTCGATTTATGGCAAGATGCACCCAGACAACCATATTTGTATTCTATTCCGTTTACCGATGTGTTTTATACCCGATCGGAGCATGCCGAACCGACATATCACAAAACCACCGTATTGTTGGACGTAGATTGTCCGTATACTACAAAAGAGCAAGTGCTCTGTATCACAGGTTCTTCGCAAATACTGGGCGAATGGGATGTCTCCAAAGCATTGCAATTTCATCCGGTTGGCAAAACACATTGGCAACTGTCGTTAGATACTTCCGAATTAAATGAACCGACGGAATATAAGCTGATTATTTGTGATAAAACAACAGGAGAATGCATTCATTGGGAAGAAGAAAATAATCGCATTTTACTTCCCTTGAATATTGAAGATGATGTCAGGATTGAACGCATGGCTTACCGTCATTCCGGCGTATATTGGAGAGGCGCGGGAGTGAGTATTCCCGTTTTTTCGTTACGTTCGGATGAGAGCTTTGGCATCGGCGATTTTTCCGATTTGAAGAAATTAGTCGATTGGGCTGTTGCTGCCAACTTGAAAATCATTCAGGTACTGCCTGTAAATGATACAACTTCCACACACACATGGCTTGACTCATATCCGTATAATGCCATTTCGGTGTATGCCTTGCATCCGATCTATTTGGGTTTACATCAGTATCCTCTCAAGACTAAGTATCTGCAAGAAGAGTTTCAAAAAGAAGCTGGCCGTCTGAACGATCTGAATTCGGTTGATTACGAGGAAGTCGCGAGGTTAAAAACCGAATATTTGAGCGCCTTGTATGCAGAATGCGGTGAAGATACACTTTCGGGAAATGAATTCAAGTCTTTTTTCGACCATAACAAGAGTTGGCTTTTTCCTTATGCATGTTATTCGTACCTGAGAGACGTTTTGCATACATCCGACCATGCGCAATGGGGCGATTATCAAACGTACAATCCCGATAAGTTGGAAGAACTGATTAAAAATAATAATGAAGCGGATAAATGCTTCAAACAAACTTGTTTTATTCAGTTCCTGTTGCATCAACAGCTTACCGAAGCACGAGATTATGCGCATCGGAACGGGGTCATCCTGAAAGGCGACATCCCGATCGGGGTTGACCGCAACAGTGTCGATGTGTGGGTCGAGCCCGAATTGTTTCATACCGATATGCAGACGGGCGCCCCTCCCGACGATTTTTCTGTTTACGGTCAGAACTGGGGTTTCCCGACTTATAATTGGGAAATGATGGCAAGAACGGATTACCGGTGGTGGGCAAACCGCTTTAATAAAATGTCGGATTATTTTGACGCTTATCGTATCGACCACATTTTGGGATTTTTCAGAATATGGGAAATCCCGATGTCGTCGGTACAGGGATTGTTGGGGCACTTTAGCCCTTCTTTTCCGTTAACCGAGGATGACATTAAACAGTGGGGGATCGACTTTGATGCCTCATTCATGACGCTTCCGTACATCGAAAAATCCACTTTACAGGATATTTTCGGAGAATATGCGCCCGAAGTCGGGTCGCGTTACTTGCAAAAAACCGACAATGGCTTGTATCAACTCGATCCTTCATGCGATACACAGCGTAAGGTTAAGGAAATGTTTGAAGGGAAGAATGATCCGAAAAGCAATTGTATCCGCGAAGGATTGTATCAATTGTGCAACGAAGTATTGTTTGTACCCGACCGACAACACGAAAACCGATACCATCCGCGCATCACAGCTCAATTGACACGTATTTTTACCAGTTTGGATAATCATACCCGCGAAGTTTTCAATAATCTGTACAATAACTTTTATTATTATTATCATTCTCTTTTTTGGAAAGCAAAAGCGCTCGAAAAATTGCCCGTATTGATCCATGCAACATCCATGCTTGCCTGTGGCGAAGATTTGGGAATGATTCCCGCAAGCGTGCCCGAAGTGATGGATGATTTGAAGATATTGAGCCTCGAAATCGAACGGATGCCCAAATGTTCCGTAACATTTTCGGATTTGTCCGCCCTTCCTTTTTTGAGTGTCTGCACCACATCGACTCACGATATGTCGTCCATTCGCGCATGGTGGGAAGAAAACCGAAGGAAAACCCAAGATTATTTCAACAATGTACTCAGACGCGCGGGGGACGCTCCAATTGAATGCAGTTCCGAAATTTGCCGGCAAATTATCGAAAATCACCTTCATTCTCCATCTATGCTGGCGATCATTCCCTTACAGGACTGGTTGTCGGTGGATGAACAGTTACGAAACCCCGATCCTGTCGCCGAAAGAATTAATATCCCGTCAAATCCCAACCATTATTGGAGATATAGAATGCATTTGAAATTAGAGGATTTAATCGAAGAGCATCAATTTAACCGGTTGGTCAGACAGATGGTGGAGGAAGGAAAGAGATGAGGTAGATTTTAGGCAAAACTGAATAATCATAGGCTATTGTTGCAGGAGTGATAAATGTCGGGAAATAGTCATAAGTAATGATCAATGATCAATGATAAATGGTTAATGGCGCCTGTCCGACTTGTCATTCAGGTGGGCAAAGCGCAATAAGTTAGGCTTAAACAAATGTCAAAAACGTCGATTATATCTTGTGTGGTACTTAACTTATTGTAACAGCCTTACGCAAACAACCAGTCAAATTTTACGACATTTCATAAAAAGAAAACAGCCTGCATGATTGATACAGACTGTTTTCGGAATAACTAACTCGTAACATTTAGTTGTTATTAAAATTATTCTGCAACATGTACTTTGCATACCTGGCATTGGCCCGTTCCGCAAAATACGGGTCTTTTTCTTTCAGGACTGCAAAGATGTGCAAATTTTTTTCCATTCGCAAGAAACGGACATCATAGTAATATTCAAAAACAAAATACGGGATACTCGCATTGATTGTATTTCTGGGTCTTGCTGAAATCTGTATAACCGATGGATCGCACGGATCATCGGGGCCTTCCTGCGGCTCTACCCTAATCTCGACCAATTCCCAATTGTGCATGTCGAAAACGATTGAAAAATAGCCATGCATACTCTTCACATCCCGGTATATCCTATTTTTTCCCAGCCTTTCGAAATACCTCGACTCTTGGTCGGAAGCAGGGCTGTTCGAAAAAACCATTACTGCTTCGGTATGGTCATGCTCCACGCTGTCGAGGAGGACATCGCCCCCCATGGCGCGAACAACTGTTTTTACGTAAGCTAGGCCCATGCCGTAACCCTTGGTGTGCAACCGGTCCTGGTGAGACTGCACTTTGTAGAACTTATGGAAAACCCGTTCGAGATCGTCCTCGGGGATTCCCCAACCATCGTCCTGGACGATTACCGTGGTGCAATCCTCTTCGCTGTATGCGTCCAATTCGATATGCACCGGATTATCCGAAAACATGACTGCGTTGTTCATCAACGACTCCATAATATTCAGGAAGTGTATCTTATTGACATATAGAACAATTTTTGGATCAGATACAATCTTTACCACTACTTTTTTAGCGGTGATTCCTTCGTATTGTTTCTGCAATTCGGCAAAGACCGGATAAAGCTGTATCTTTTCCTTCGCAAAGATGGCTGGATGTTCCTCCTGGTGGATGATCGCCAATATTTCGTCAATATAAAAATTGACCCTGTTCAGTTCATTGGTGACCGATTCGGTCGTCTTGACCTCATCTTCCCAGTTTTTAAAAATCACCGGTTCGGAAAGATCATTGATTGTGACCGTAGAGATCATCAAAGGTTTTTGAATGTCGCGGGACATTTTTTCGATGAGCCGGCCCAGCCGGAGGCTTGTCCTGTGTTTCCGGATCATATTTCTCAATAGCCAACTGATGCAATACAGTTCTATAAGCGTCAATATGGTCAATATGATAAGTTCGAACATAAAAGGCTGGAAAAGGACAATAACAGAAACATTCGTATAAGCTTTCAACCCGGCTTCTTCTAAAATATCAATGGGGAAAACATCCGACTCCATGCCATATTCAGGCATAACATCATCCTCGGCAAGTTTCCGATTTTTTTTCAGATTAAAATATTTTACATGGCTTGCTTTGACCGGAACATGGTGTTCATCCATGTAGCGTTTGAACAGGCTGTCCACATGAGCCGGATTCGGCGGCATGTATCCCTTCATGATGAAATGATCCAGTTTCCGTATGGCGATTGGATCATTCTTACGGATACGGACGGAAAAAGCAGTATCCATAGTGGTTACATTCTTGGTCACGAACTTTGATGTATCGGTATCTTTATACGGATAGAACCATACTCTATGCTTCTCTCCAAGCGAAAAAAGACGCATTCTTAATTCTTCATCACTTGCCAGTTCCAAGCATCGATTCGCCGTTTGACGGTATTTGGCTACAGATGAATGACTCAAAGTAGCTAACCATAAACCCTGCAACACTAGCAAAATAACCAGTGCGGCTATGCCTACGATTTTTATAGATGTATGTGTCTTAATGGGATAAGATATTTATCACAAAGATATATTTTATTTCTGATAATAAAATATAAAAAATGAACAAAAAATATAGAAATCCCCGGCTTTTCTTATCTTTGTTGCATATATCCATTAAACATATCAGATCATGAACAGGAAGAAACTAAAATTTTGGATCGGAGCGATGGGTTGCTTCGTATGCATGTCGGCAGGAGTGATGCATATTAATTTGACTAACAGTACAGTTGCGGACAATGTGTTAGTTTTGCACAATGCGGAAGCTTTGGTTCAAGGTGAAAATGCAGAGGAACGTTGTATTGGAACCGGTACTGTCTTTTGTGGGGGAGTATCCGCTTATTATGGTATTTACAATTGATAATGAAAACCGGCAGGATTTTTTGTCTTGTTGCATTTCTTATCTTAATTGCTTCCTGTAGCAGAGAAAAAGGCCGACACGGCGGCTTTCCCGAAAACGTTCCGGTGGTTACCCGTCAGTCGGGTTTTGATAGTGTATTGATCAAGTACCCATACCGGATCAGGGTGGTAGATACGGTCATGTATGTAACTGATCTGCATGGCGCCGGTTATTTTTGTCATCAGTATGCCTATCCATCGATAAAACACCAGCAATCCTTTTCCCGGAAAGGTAAAGCTCCCGGTGAACTAACCGACGCGGTTAATATCATTGTTCGTCGCGACGGAATGGTGTATATGCTGGATGCTTTTGCCCGGAAAATTTATAGCTGGGACGGTAGGAACATAAATCTGTTCATGGAATTACCTGAAGAACTGGGACGGTGTATGGATTTTGCCATGTACAACGATTCAACTTTTATTGTTCCCGATTACTTGGGTGATTCGCGGGTGGCTTTTGTCAGCAACGGGAAGATCGTCCGGCGTATGGGTAAGGTTCCTGTAAAGGAACAGGCAATTCCTGTGGTTGCTGTTAACCAGGCGTGGCGACCCTTTATGCATTACAATCCCGGTAACGGGATATTGGCATTAGTTACTCAGTTGGGCGAAGTACTCGAAATATACGACCTCAAAAACGATGCGACTCATAAAGTCATCGGTCCGGGAGGTGAACCCAAATTCAGTTTGAGAGGAGCGGATGCATCCATCGAAGGGATCATGGGGTATGGCGACGTATTTGTCGGCGACCGTTATATTTATGCTATATTCTGGGGTCACGAAATGAAAAAAATCAGGCAAAGGGAAATCACTGTTCAAGGCGGAAACTACATTCACGTATTCGATCTGGAGGGTAACCCGGTACGCAGATACGAACTCGACCGGTACATCACCGGATTTTATGTGAACGAAACAACCGGCGAAGTGATCGGTACGGATGTCAATGAAGACCAATTGGTAATGTTCAATCTGTAATCGAGTACCTGTCATATCAATAAAAAGACCTGTCAGGATTTGGTAGAACCAGACAGCGTCAGAATGATAGCAGTTGCTTGATTTTAATACCGGATCAACCAACGGTATCGTCTTGCGGTATCACCGATACGGTATATCAGGCATAATTCCTGTGCGCCATAACTGAAACTATGAATGGTGTCGAAGTTGTATTCATAAGAATATCCGATGAAGAGACTTTTGGCGCGGACACCAACCATCAATGCAGCCACTTTAGGAGTCCTGAAAGAGGCTGCTATCCAGATATCATCCTTCCAGGAAAAACGGGTAGCAAATTCTCCCTGAAACACCCGATTGGAGGTTGCTTTTGCAAGAAAGGAGGGTGCAACATAGGCGTTTTGACCGACATCGAAACTTGTACCGCCAAGCAGGAGATATTGCCGGTACATGACATAGTTGTAGTCAAATTCGCCGAAATTGATGGAACGTTGGAACAGATTTGAAGCCGTTAACCCCACATAATATGCTTCCTTTTTATAGAGTATCCCCAGCATGGCATCCGGCACATATGACAAGTTGCCAAATCCTTCCCGCAGCAATGGTTCGGGATCGTTAAAATCTAATTTGGATGCATCAATGCGTGTCTGGGACAAAGCAACCGATAAACCCAATGATAGCTGGGATGCTTTCAGGTCGATGTGGTAAGCATAGGTATATTGAAGACCAATACGGTTAACTAATCCATTGTGGTCGTCGTAAATCATCCCACCCATACCGACACGTCCGGTTTGCGAATGTACCTTATTGTTGGCAACTTTAACCTTTTTACGGAGTAACCGGCCATTGGCGCTGGCAGTGAAGGTCATGGGACTTTCTTTTATGCCGATCAGGTAATCGCGTGCAGATACTTCGAACTTCAAAGTGCCATCCAATCCAGCCATAGCGGGATTAATCATAAATCCATTAATAAAATATTGACTATATACGGGCGTTTGCTGGGCAAAAATTTTCCCCGGCAAAAGCATCAAAAAGAATAGTATATAGACAATGCGTATCACGATATCTATCTGATTATAGTTACATTACCTGTAATTGGTTTGATGCTGCTATTCAGACGAATAATATATAGATAAGAATTGATCGGAAGGTACTTTCCATGATATTTTCCGTCCCACGGTTCGGGATAACCTTTCTGTGAACGGAACACGCATATGCCCCAGTTGGCAGAATAAATCTCGACAATAGCTTCGGGATACAAGTCGCGAAGGTAATAACGTGCCGCCGAATTAGGATTACCAACCATGATTTCCCAACGGTCATTAACGCCGTCATCGTTGGGTGAAAATGCATTAGGAATTTTCAGGCACATGTCACTGGAAATACCGACTTCGGTGACAGCGGAAGTTTTACAATCCTGTGCATCAGTCACTATTAAGGTGTATGTGCCGGCTTTTACATCCGCCAGATTAGCTGATGTTGCTCCCAGTTCCGGCCAAGAATAAGTATAGGGTGTTGTTCCTCCCGACACATATGATCTTATTTCACCATCGGCAATTTCCGGACAATAAGCGTTAACGACCTCAAATTGTACGTCAAAAGCCGGCGGTTGATTCAGTACTATACTTGTATCTTTGATACATTCGTTTCTGTCGGTTATACGCACCGAATAACGCCCGGCTTTCACTTTCCCGACCATATACGTGTGTTCTCCGTTTGACCAATCGTATGTGTATGGCGATATCCCCCCACTGACAAAAACTTGCATGTTGCCGTTGTCACCGCCCGGGCAGGTAATATCTTTAGTTGCAGCCAACACCCGCACCTTGGACGGTTGGGTGAGCACTACGTCGTCGCTGCCACGACAATTGAACTTGTCGATAACTGTTACAAGATAAGTTCCTGCTGCAACACGGGTTGTATCCACGTTGACAGGAGTACTGCCCGAAACCCATTGATAGGTATAGGGCTGTCTTCCATGTTGAATATCAAATGTGACTTTTCCTGTCTTTTTACCAAAGCAATCAATATTGTAACCATTATAGTTACTGGTCACTATAGCGTTCACCATCAAGTCGACAGGCTGCTTTATGGTAGCGTTGGCTACTTCGGTACAACCATTGGCATCGGTGATGGTTACCGAATAGTCGCCGGGTGACAAACCGGATATATCCTTATCTGTACGGCCATTATAACTCCACAGATAGGTATAACCCGGTGTGCCACCTTCCGGATTCAATGTGATGTACCCATCACCACCCGGGCTACAGGTGGGGTCTTCAGCCTTGATATTGGCAACAATATGATTCGGTTCGGTCAAAACAAATGTTTCAGTCCTGACACAAGAGTTAGCATCGGTTATCACCAGCCAGTATGTACCGGGTCCTAATCCTGATTGGTTCTTTTCTCCCGGGTTGGTAATGGTTGTATTGGGCGATTGCCACCGATATGTATAGCTACCGGTTCCACCTGAGACGGTAGTGATTTCGATCGCTCCGTTTCGATCGCCGTTGCACTTGATTGGTGACAATGCTTCCTGAGCGCTGATCTCGTCGGGTTGTTTCAGGACATATGTCCGTTCCACAGTACAACCTCCGCCATATGTGGCTGTCAATGTATAGGTATCAGCAGGCAGGTTATGCTGATCTTCAGCTTGCGGATAATTCATGGAGCCTCCCTGTCTTGCCCACAGGACGGTATAAGTCTTGGAACCAGTGATGTCTATGTCTATTTCACCGGAGTTTTGCCCATGACATGCGATTTCATATCCGTTGTATTGCGGAATAGTAGATTGTATGACTAATTCAGGCGGTTGCCGGAGCGTGAATGTGGAAGTCCCGGAGCAATATCCGTTGAGGCGCTTGGTAAGGACTTGTACCTGGAAATCTCCGGCATACAGGGCAGTCTGGTTGGGAACATTCTGAATAGCGCCTTTGTTATCCGGGATCCATTTATATTCGTATGGACCATACGAATTACCATAGCCACCGGAGACATCCGATATGGAAACTTGCCCTGTGGCAGTCCCGTAGCATTGCACTTCATATCCGTTATCGTATTGATGGATTGAAGTTTTAAAAGTAATGGGCGGAGGCTCGCGAAGTGTTGTGGATGAATTGTATTCACATCCCTGGTCGTCGGTCACGCTAAGGGTATAGGTTCCCGGAACCAGGTTGTTTATTTGTCCCAGCATACCCCCAGTCACAGTACCATTTTTGATAACCTGCCCATCCTGATAGCTTAAAGTGTATTCAACAGTTGGATCCATGTCAAACATGGGAATCATCGAACCATCATTTGCTCCGTTGCAGGAGATATTCTGATTTAGTCCGTTGATCGTACCATAGTTGGTTTCGTTCCAAGTGATCTGTGGAACCTCGGTGCTTCCGTTGTAATAGTTTACAATTATTGCAGTGTCTTTTAAACAAGCATTTACATCGGTTATTTTTATGCTATATATACCTGAAATCAAATTGTCAAAACTTGAATTAGGTCCATCATAATTATATCCATTTGGTCCTTTCCATATATCATAATTGTAAGCAGGTGTTCCTCCCTGTGTATTTAAGGTTATACTTCCCGTAGGGCCATTACAGGTAAGTGACTCCGTTACTGCTGTTACCTTCAATTTAGCCGGTTGTGTCAACGTCTTGGTTTGTGGGGCAGAAATGCACCCATGCGTCTTATCTATTACCCTAACTTCATATGTTGCCGCTTCCAAGTGGTCGATGTAACTGTGGGTCCTGTCGTCGGTATTGCTCCAATCATAACTGTAACCGTTGTCTACCCATCCGCCCTGAACATCTTCTGCATCAATCCTACCATCGCGAAAGCCATAACAGCTAATATTATAACCCCCGTTCACTTTTTTATCCACCATATCGAACTTTAATTCGGGAGCTATATACAGGATGCTTTGGGTTTGCGTTCCTTGACAGGTCAGTTGCTGGTACGTAATAAACGGGCTGAGCGAATAAGTTACCGGCTGTACTTCGTCGGACACATTAACCAACGTGGTTTGATCGATGCTGGCTCTTTTGGGAGAACCATCCGAAAAAGCGGAGGTGCCGACAGAAGCCACATTATCAACCTTCCCACTGGAGTAATTTACTCCCGACAAATTATAATTCAAGGTTCCGGTGATTGAACCATTGTTGGATTCCAATCTCAACTCTGTCCCGTCATGGTAACAAATCGAGTCTTTATTGTTCCGGAAGAATTGACGGGATATTTCTGGCGTAGGGTTGACTGTTACCAGTAAATTGAAGGAATTACTCCGGCATTCACGGCCGTGTCGTACTTTTATCCGGGGCTCGAAGGCATAAGTTAAATCTTGTTTTGCAAGGGCAGAATTATTAACTGTTTGGGAAAAATCACCAGGCTGATCCGAAATATTATCTCCACTAACAGTTATATTACTGCTTCTGTCGTGTATAAAGTACCAGGATTCTCCATTGTTAAGCCCGCTATTCCCTTTACTGACCTGGAGGTTATAGGTACTATTGTTACAAACAGTTCCATCAACGATTTTATCTCCGGAAACATTATCTTCGACTGTTACTGCACTCATTTTTGGAGTCGGTTCAACAACCACCTTACTGGTAAATCCACCCCGGTCTATGGGACATTTATTTCCATCGACATATAATGATGCTGTCATGGAATAGTTGACATCTATTGGCCAGTCATTTGGATTATTCAATGGCTGATTAATGTATGACCCTACAGGTCTGTCACCTTCGGAGTTTCCTCCATCAGTCCAACTGTAGTATACGGTTGCGTTGTCGCTGGTCGTTGAACCAGTTTCTATGGGTATCAGAGTGTGACCATTATTACATATGAGGGTATCCACAGGAACAATAAGGTCAGGAGTGGGGTTAACCCATACAATGGCATAAACAGGTGAAAGCGCACACTTTTTGTATACTGTTGGAGTAATTACATATTCCACCTTTTGTGCGTTGTTACTTATGTTAGTTAAAGCTTGCTCAATAGAATGAACATAATTGGAAGAACTACCATTGGAAGCGCCTGTAATATCTGCTGATTGGGGTGTAGCTGTCCATTTCCAGCTTGTGACATTTTCAAATCCCACATTTTGAGGAATTAATGCTGTGGTTCCTGCATTACACAACTCACTGGTTTGAGGGTTAACTTCCGGAACAGGCGCCTGGTAATATTCCACTGTAATATCGGCAGTACAAGTGCTGACGTTGCCGCTGGTATCGGTCACGACCAGTGTTATTTCATAAGGAATACCTATATCAGTACAGTCAAAAGAAGTTTGACCGATAAGCTTTAGATCCAAATCTGTTTGCGGAGTACAATAATCCCAACTACCATTGTCAATGTCCTGGGGGGTAACTGTTCCTGTTCCTGATAACGCACCAAGTTTTACTGTAAAATCCTTGCAAATAGCGGTAGGAACTTGTTCGTCTTTGACAATAATGGTAAATCCGCATGAAGCGGAGTTGCCGGCTTTGTCAAAGACTTCATAGGTTACGGAAGTTATACCCAAGTTGAATCTAAGCCCGCTGGCATCATTGAATCCTGTTCCCACTGTAGCCCCACTTAATGTATACTGTATCCGCTCAACACCACAATTATCATTTGTAATCGGTGTAATACCAGTGATCACCACATCACAACGATTTTGTTCGGCTGGAATGATTATATCCGCCGGACATGTGATGGTCGGATCCTGGGTGTCGAGTACTTCTACCGTGAAGGTACATTCGGCGGTGTTTCCGCTTTTGTCCGTAACGATATAAGTGACTGTGCTAACCCCGACCTTGAATTCATAACTTTCCGCCCCGGTCAGTACTACGGGACTGGTGGCCGCCCCAGCTCCCGGATCAGTCACGGTGAATTCCACTTTCGCCACTCCGCAGTTGTCATTGGTTGGCACAGGAAAAGGTAGCGTATAGTTTTTAACGCACTTGCCGGTTTCGGCTTCCAGACCGGTGATGTTTCCGGGACATGTGATGGTTGGATCCTGGGTGTCGAGTACTTCGACCGTGAAAGTACATTCGGCGGTGTTCCCGCTTTTGTCCGTAACGATGTAAGTGACTGTGCTGACTCCGACCATGAAATCATAACTTTCCGCCCCGGTCAGTACTACGGGACTGGTGGCCGCCCCGGCTCCCGGATCAGTCACGGTGAATTCCACTTTTGCCACAGCGCAGTTGTCATCGATTGCCAAAGGAAGGGGCAACGTATAGTTTTTAAAACATTCATCCAGTTCGGCTTCCAGACCGGCGATGTCACCGGGACATGTGATGGTTGGATCCTGGGTGTCGAGTACTTCGACCGTGAAAGTACATTCGTCGGAGTTTCCGCTTTTGTCTGTAACGATATAAGTCACCGTGCTGGTTCCCACCAGGAAATTATAACTTTCCGCCCCGGTCAGTACTACGGGAGTTGTGGGTGAACTGGTTCCCGGATCGGTCACGGTAAATTCCACTTTCGCCACTGCGCAATTGTCATCAGTATCTGTTGGAGCGGGCAGCGTATAGTTTCTATAACATTCACCTGATTCGGCTACCAGTCCGGCGATGTCACCGGGGCACTCGATGGTCGGTTTCTGCTTGTCGAGTACCTCAACCGTGAAAGTACATTCGTCGGAGTTTCCGCTTTTGTCCGCAACGATATAAGTCACCGTGCTGGTTCCCACCTTGAAATTATAACTTTTCACTCCGGTCAATATTACGGGACTCGTAGGTGACCCGGCTCCCGGATCGGTCACGGTGAATTCCACTTTCGCCACTGCGCAATTGTCATCATTATCTGTTGGAGCGGGCAGCGTATAGTTTTTATAACATTCACCTGATTCGGCTTCCAGTCCGGTAATGTCTGCCGGACATGTGATGATCGGGTCCTGCGTATCGAGCACTTCGACCGTAAAAGTACATTCGTCGGAGTTTCCGCTTTTGTCCGCAACGATATAAGTCACCGTGCTAATCCCGACTTTGAAATGATAACTTTCCGTTCCGGTCAGCTCCACGGGACTCGTAGGTGCCTCGGCTCCCGGATCGGTCACGGTGAATTCCACTTTCGCCACTCCGCAATTGTCATCATTATCTGTTGGATCAGGCAGCGTATAGTTTTTAAAACATTCATCCGGTTCGGCTTCCAGTCCGGTAATGTCTGCCGGACATGTGATGATCGGTTTCTGCTTGTCGAGTACTTCTACCGAGAAAGAACATGAAGCCGAATTCCCGCTAAGGTCGGTCACGGTATAAGACACCAATGTCGTACCCACCAAAAAGTTGTAGGTATCTCCCGAATTCCATACCACAGGCGTTGAGGGCGTTCCGGTTCCCGGATCGGTCACCTCGACCTCAATTTTATCAATTCCGCAGTTATCGTTTACCGTAGGGTCGGGTAGGGCATACGTCTTAAAACATTGCCCCGCATCCGCTTCCAATGCAAAGATACTGGCCGGACATGTGATGGTTGGATTTTGTGTATCAAGCACTTCTACCGTGAAAGAACAAACCACAATACCCTCATAAGAATATGTAACCGTAGTCATTCCTATATTGAAAGTATTACCACTGGCATCACGGTTGCCCAAGCCAATCGTTGCTCCTGTGAGAACGTAACTTACTTTATCCTTATCGGACTCGTTTACGCCTTGCAGGCCGATATTGTTAACTACAATATTGCAATCCGGTGTATACTCTTTGATATCGTTCGGACATGTGAACTGGTATAAAGCCATACGCATGTTTTCACGAGCCGATCCCGTCAAGTTGCCTAAAACAGGCTGCCATCCTACCCAATAAAACACACAACATAGCATCACTGTCATGCGACGGCACAGACCGCCCTTATTGACATATGACAAAAGATGCATATTGATCAATCTTTCACTCAAATTCTAACGTTACTATTTAGGTAATATACGTATATTTGTGTAAAAAGTTCCAAAGATACGATCATTTTGTAGTTTCATCAAAAAAAATTAAACGTGATATTTCTGATTTTTGTTTGATAACTTCATTTTTTTTACTGAAAGAAAGGTGCTAATTTTAACACTTGAAAAATTGAATATCATGGGTACTATTGAAGAAAATATAAAAGAATTGAAAATCCACATACCACAACATGTAAAGTTGGTCGCTGTAAGCAAAACCAAAACTGTTGAGAAAATTCGTGAAGCCATGCAAGCAGGACAATATATGTTTGGTGAAAACAAAGTACAGGAATTAATTGAAAAACAAAATGATATTCATGATGCGCAGTGGCATTTTATTGGACATTTACAAACAAATAAGGTCAAATATATTGTTCCATTCGTACAAATGATTCATTCGGTAGACTCTTTTCGCTTGCTTGAAGAGATTAATACGCAGGCAAAAAAATGCAACCGTTTGTTAAATTGCCTCCTGCAAATACATATTGCCCGGGAAGAGACAAAGTTTGGGATGACCGAAGAAGAGGCGATTCACCTGTTGGAAACCCCATCGTTGAAAGAATTACATCATATCCGTATTTGTGGATTAATGGGCATTGCAACATATACAAATAATGAAAATACTGTCCGCGGAGAGTTTCGTGGGTTGGCCGATTTTTTTGATCGTATCCGCAAGACTTATTTTTCGGGTGATGCTTCATTTTGTGAGCTTTCTATGGGAATGTCAGACGATTATAAGATTGCTATTGAAGAAGGTAGTACCATGGTGCGGATTGGTTCGCTCATTTTTGGGGAAAGAGTATATCAATAGGATTGGTGATAATAATTGGTTGCGATTTTGTTTTTAGAATGCATACCGCAGCTTAATGCTAAATTCGTTACGATAAGGAGCCTCTTTCAAAAGCGGGAGTATCATTTCGGCAGCGACAACAAACCTTTGGGTGAGAAAATAACCAAACTCCACATCTAACGGCAGGTCGAAATAATCGGTAATGAAATTATACGACCAGGTGGCATAATAACCCAAGTACCAACGAGGCATCCAAATATCAATATTGGGAATAATGGCCAACATGCTGACGTCGTCGCGGTTTTTATCGCCTGCGACAGAAAATCTGTATTCCATAGCAAACAGGAAACTTCCTTTATCATCATTCTCACCAAAGAAATAATTTCCGCCAATACCTGGATGTAGTTGCCATTTGCCAGCGCCCAAGGCATCGAAAGTAGCGGTTGGAAAAACAGCTTTCAGGGCGTAACCAAAAAACCAGTGCCTGAGTTCAAAAGCATATTGTGTAAACCGGAGGCTGATATCGGATAATCCGAAATCCACTTTGCCGTCATCAGTCATATTGCTGCGTCCGAGCGGCAGGTCGAGCCGGAAATGGTCACGTCCTTTTGCCGTGTATACCGTGCGGATATAATAACTTTCGGAAAAACCATTATTGTCGTATGTCGTACGGTCATACCGCGGACTGATGTAGGTAAAATCCTTAAAAGGATATGCAAATTGTTCGATATTACGTCCACCGTGTACGGCAGATTCTTTTTTTTCTTGCCCGTTTATCACAGGAACAGTACAGAGTATTGCAAATAAAACCGATAATGTGCGCATGAATACGTTTTTCGTAAAAACAAAAAAACGTATTATTTGTTCGGTGTCTTTTTTTGTTTTGAGATCGAGTCAATCTTTTGCTCGACAGTCTGTTTGGAATTACTTAGCTCGATGGCATATTTGCACATGTGGTATGCTTCATCTGTTTGTCCTGAAACAACCAATAGTTCACACATATGTTCCACTATTTCGGGATTATCATTACCTCCGTTTTTCATCGCTTTTTCAATCATGGAAATAGCTTCCTTAATGCGGCCCAATTTGTATAAAACCCAACCGTAAGTATCCAGATAAGTACTGTTATTGGGTTCCATAGCGAAACAACGTTTGATACATTTTTCGGCCAGATCTAACTTCTCTTCCCGCAAGGAAAGATAATAACTGTAGTTGTTTAATATCAGCGGGTTATTGGGAGATATAGATAACGCCTTTTCAAATATCTGATCCGATTCCTCATATCGTTTCTGTTCATTGTAGGCTTCACCCAACAATACATATATGTGAAGTTCGATTTCCGCATCGGGTTCTTTTTCTTTTTTCAATCCTTCAAGCGCTTTGGTACAGGAAGCAATGGCTTCGTCGTATTTTTTTAACATCGAAGCTGACAACCCATGGAAAAAATTAAACAGATAGTTGTCTCCAAAATATTTCAGCGCCTTACCAGTCGATTCATAGAGCGTTTCGTTGTCCTGCAACAGATTAAGCAGATAAAACAATCGCTCCCATAAGAAAGCATTGGTTGGTACGCGATCGGTTATAAATATTAAATCATTTTTAGCCGCTTCGTAATTTTTATGACGCAGGTTACGATCGGCATTGACCATCCTTACCCTGAAATTATCGGGATATTTTTCGAAAAGCTGTCCGATCATTTTATCCAGCTCCTCATAGTGTTTGTTGACAAAAACCGTATCAGAAAGAAGCGCAAGATATAATTCCACCTTCAAATCGGGATCGATGGTTTTCAGGTCGTACATACGATGCATTTCTTCCAGGGCTTTCGCATCATTACCATAGTCTTTGTAAAATTCTATCATCGAGATGTATCCCAAAGCATTATCAGGGTCAACCTCCAACAGTTTTTTGTAATAATCCTGCGCTTCCTGTTCTCTTCCAACCGAACTGTATAACTCGGCCAATAATCCGTAAAACCGCAATTCGTCGGGGAATTTCTCGATACTTTTCTGCAGCACGGCTTCTGTGGCTTTAACATCGTGCTTCTTAGAATAAACCCTGTATTGGGCAATGGCCATATCTTCAGTAAAACCATAAGTCCGTTCGATCTTTTTTAATTCCTTAAGCGCTTTTTTGTACTGGTCGTTTTCCATGTACAACATCGCCAGGTTGTATTTTAAATCTTCGTTGTTCGGTTGTATCTCGATCATTTGCCTGTATACGGTTATGGCGCTGTCCATATTTTTATTCACCACATACAGGTTGGCTAATTGCATCTTATACCAGATGTTTTTTGTGTCATATTTGGCTGATAGCCGGGCGTTTCTCAGTGCATTGGGCAAGTCATCGACTGATGAATAAATTTCTGACAATTGAAAATATGCCGCAGCATCATACGGATTGACTTCCGTACAACGGGTTAGTTGGCTGGCAGCATCGGCCAGATTACCAAAAAGTTTGAGCTTAGTGGCGTCAATGAAATCGTGGTCGTAATCCAGCTGTTCCTCTTCGGTGAGCTTTACCGGTTGAGGCTTCTGGCTTTCTGATATTCTGGATGACGAGCATGAAGCAAGCATCCAACAAGCTACCAGAAATAATACGATTTTATTCACGATCTAAATTAATATTTTTGATTTATTTGACCATATCCATACATCGTTTTCACAATTAATATGAACATGATTTTATATGGCCAACAGCTTATTAAGTACTATCGAGTAAATAATCGACGTTTTAACAATGCTGTTTGATATTGATTTTATGCGCTTTGCCCGCCTGAATGCCGAAGTCGGGTAGGCGTCATTTATAATTAATCATTAACCATTACTTATTTGCTCCTGTTGTGTTATTTTTTACCTGTATGTCCAAATCCACCACTTCCGCGTTCCGTTTCGTCCAATTCCTCGCACGATTCCCATTCCACGGTTTCATATCGGGCAACTATCATCTGAGCAATACGTTCCCCATCGTTTATAACAAAATCTTCCTGCGAAAGGTTTACCATAATAATTCCGATTTCGCCACGATAGTCTGCATCGATTGTTCCGGGCGTGTTCATCAAAGTAATTCCCTTTTTCAAGGCAAGCCCGCTTCGCGGACGTATCTGTGCTTCGTATCCCGGAGGAATGGAAACATACAACCCTGTCGGCACCAATATCCGTTCGCCGGGAGACAATATGATCGGCTTATCCAGATTTGCACGCAAATCCATCCCGGATGAAAGCATTGTGCTATAGGAAGGTAATGGGTGCTTTGATTTATTGACTATTTTAATTTTCATGAAATAATCGAAAAAATGTAATTAAAAAACAAGCTTGCAATAATAATAACTTATTCTAACCGGTAATTATTGTATCAGCATATACATGCAGACCCCGAGAGGGAGTGCTTCCGAGGTCTGACAAGAAGTTAAATTCACTTTATAGGTCAAAATGCTGCAGAGAATTGTCTCAGGAACCTGATATCGTTTTCAAAATACATGCGGATATCCTTGACTTCGAACTTCAGGAGTGCAATTCGTTCGATCCCCATTCCGAAAGCGAAACCGGAATATAGTTTTGGATCAATTCCGCAGTTATTCAGCACATTGGGATCGACCATTCCACAGCCCATGATTTCGAGCCAACCGGTACCCTTACAGAGATTACATCCCTTTCCGTTGCATGAGCAGGAAACGTCCATCTCGGCCGATGGCTCAGTAAACGGGAAGAATGAAGGTCGTAATCGGATTTGTGTTTTTGTGCCGAACATTTCTTTGGCAAAGAACATCAATGTTTGCTTGAGATCGGCAAAAGAAACATTTTCGGCTACATACAAACCTTCTACTTGGTGGAAGATACAATGCGACCGCGCCGACACAGCTTCATTACGAAATACGCGTCCCGGCATGATCATGCGGATGGGCGGTTTGGTGGTTTCCATTATACGCACTTGCACCGACGAAGTATGGGTACGTAATACGATATCCGGGTTCTTGGTTACGAAAAAAGTATCCTGCATGTCGCGTGCCGGATGTTCCAAGGGAAAATTTAACGCTGAAAAGACATGCCAGTCATCCTCTATCTCGGGCCCTTCGGCAATCGTAAAACCCAGGCGGTTGAATATTTCGCAAATCTCATTACGAACAATAGAAATCGGATGACGCGACCCAATGGCAATAGAATCGCCCGGCCGTGTGAGGTCGTTATCCGAAACCGTCGACATCTGGTCTTCCAAAACTCCCCGATAACGCTCAAAAGTATCGGACAACAGCCCTTTCAACTCATTGAGTTTCTGACCAACCTCGCGTTTCTGTTCACTGGTGATAACCTTGAATTCGTCGAACAAAGCATTCAGTTGTCCCTTTTTACTGAGGTATTTTAGTCGGAATTCTTCGAGTTCAGCCTGCGTTGTTACTTTGAACTTTTCGGCTTCTTCTTTTATTTTATTAATCCTGTCAAGCATTTTACCTTAACTTCTGTCGATTAAAATCGATTTTCTGATTTAAAACGACAAATGTACATGATTTTCCGGACTTTTACATATTAACAGGTTATCGTATCAGGGCAAATACATCTAATTTTTCAATATTTTAAGCAAATAATCGCAAGGGAATTTCCTAAAAAACAACTCGCCGAAGGCAATTGTCAATTATAGATTATCCTAAAAAGTCAAATCATTCACTAGCACTCCCGGATGTTCGGCAGCGTTGAATGTAAAAAAGGAGTCAGGCAAAGCCTTTTGGATGTCGTATGGCGAGAATGTCAGTGTATATTGTGTGCCATCTTTTTGGAATGTTTTCAGGTATACCATTTGCGATGTGCCTTTTTCTACATAAAGCCGTATTCGCGAATACTTTGTTGTCTTCACCTGTAAAGGATACAAGTCAATTTCGGATACTTTCCGGTTGTATTGTGTACTTTCTTTCGCCAAGGTGCTTTTGAAATTTTTTGACGACAAATTGAAAAATGTTTGGGGATTGAGCAGTTGTAATTCTTCATCCTCCTCATCCATATCGGGCCGTGAAACGTTTACTTCCTTCTCTTCGGGCATATACTGATACAATTTCGTTCCATCGAAATAAAATATATAATCAGGTATCTCCAATTTGTATTTGTTCCCTTTCAACCAAATCTTTCCACGATATGTCGATTCCGATTTGTCTTGTAATTGAACGACTGTTGCCGAAAAATCGACCTGTACGCTGGGGTAAGTCTTAAATATAGCTGCCAGCTCGTCCAATATCTTTTTCGAACGGCTATCGTCCTGTCCATATAGGCAGGAAACAAAACAAAACAAGGTAAGGAAAACCCTTAGTATATTCATGGCAAATAAAGTGTTTTGATTATTTGACTATGCGAATCGATTTTAGTTTATCGCGGGAGAAAACAAATGTAAATGTATTTCCCGTAGCGGTCGATTGGATTTTCAGGGAGTCGGCGCTGTCGTATACCCAATCGGTAAATTTCCAAAAAAACTCTTTGCGGTCAATTCCTACACAGATATCATTTTGAAGTTTAATCTCGGGCATATAGATATTACCGCCTACTAATTTGGCTTCGAGCTTCATCGGCTTGTAGAAAAAGATTTCAGTCTTGCCTTTATAGAAACGGTATATAGTGTCGGTCTGAGCCGCGTTGACAGGATTTGTCATAAAATACCGTTGTTTCTTGAGTATTTTTCCGTAATGTGTTTCGACACTTTTGGGAGATGGCTCGAACCCGAATGGATTGGCTGCAAACTGTTCCTTACTGATGGCAATGGTTTTGGCGCGTGTCAATTCACTTTTCGACACTCCCGCACAGGATGACAGGGTGATGAGTGATACAATGAGATATCGGAAATGCAATGACTTATTGATTAATTTCATTCGAATGGTGTGAGGAGTCAATTAGCTACTGTTGAGCTAACTATATCTAAAGAACGGTTATGAAAATTTGCAATTAATTACATATGCATGTATTGCAATTGGCTTCGCCGAGCTAAAGGTTCTTAATTCTTAATTTTTAACTCTTAATTTAACACTACAATTCCCTATTGATATAGGAGCTGTAGTCCTTGATGATCGGTGTGTATTCTCCGCTGAACAGGGGTGAAGAAATAATAAAATCGGCCGTTGAACGTGAACAGGCGGTCACCACATTATATAAGACCGAAATACGAAGCAGGGCTTTTACGTCCACATCATGCGGCTGCGGCTGCATTGGATCCCAGAAAAAAATCAGCACATCCACATCACCATCGCAAATTATGGATCCCATTTGCTGATCACCGCCCAGCGGACCCGATTTCAGTTTGGTGATATACAAGGTTCGGGTATTATGGTGCTCTTCCTTTTTTCTAATCAAGGCTTCTTCTACCAGGCGGCCGGTAGTTCCCGTACATATCAGGCGATGTTTGATAAGCAGTTCCCAATTCCATTCCACCCATTGTGTCATGTCCTCCTTCCGGTTATCGTGTGCTACCAAGGCAATCCGTTTTACTTTGTCCATCATGGCTAATATCCTAAGAAATATTTTTATTTAAATGTGCATTTTGTTTGTCGCAAAACAAATCTCATGCAAATGTCGGCTTTTTTTACAATTGTATATTAAATTTGCCGTTAAATAATCGTTAAATTAATGTCTTTATTTAAGAAACGTACTGTAAGGATATTTGTTGTCATTATCCTCATATTGGTGATTTTTAGTGCCGTAGTAGGTTATCGGTTTTACGGACGTATTCATCAGCCAAACCTTTCCGTAGCATCTTCTGATGCTGTGTTTTTATATATTCCCACGGGCTCTACCTACGAACAGGTATGCGAATCACTTTCGCAGAATGGATTGGAGAACATGTCGTCGTTTCGTTGGGTAGCCGAAAAAATGAATTATCCGGGAAAAGTAAAAGCAGGCCGCTATCGTTTGATTGACGGTATGAGTAACGTTGAGCTGATACGTATGCTTCGTTCGGGACGACAAACGCCTGTAAAAGTCACATTCAATAACATCCGGTTGGATACCCAGTTAGCCGGAGTAGTCTCATCGGATATTGAGGCCGATTCCGCATCTATATTGGCATTGCTCCGGGATAGTACAGACCTGCTTAAATTCAAAGTCACTCCACGAACCATCTTATCACTTTTCATTCCCAATACCTATGAGTTTTTTTGGAATACATCCGCCCAGGGTTTTATGGAACGTATGGACAAGGAACATACCCGCTTCTGGAATGAGAACCGCATGGAAAAAGCCCGGAATATCAACATGACACCCTTGCAGGTAAGTGCCTTAGCCTCGATCATCGAAGAAGAAACGCAGGTAGACAGCGAAAAGCCTGTTATGGCCGGGGTTTACATCAATCGTCTACAACGCGGCATGCTTCTGCAAGCTGACCCTACTGTCAAATATGCGGTGGGCGATTTTACCATCAAACGGGTACTGAATAAGCATAAAGAAACACAATCACCATACAATACCTATTTATGTACCGGTCTACCACCCGGACCAATCTGCATTCCTTCTATTGCTTCAATCGATGCCGTACTGAACTATAAAAAACATGATTATCTTTATTTTTGTGCTAAGGATGACCTGTCGGGTTCCCATAATTTCGCAAAGACACTGGAGCAGCACAATAACAATGCCCGGGCTTACCAGAAAGCGCTGAATAAACTGAAAATCTATAAATGATGATGAAGGACTAACTGAACCGGATATGAATGACAAACACCCGCCCGCTACCCATCACTGGTCACTTGTAGCTATTCTTTTGTTCCCGTTTTCGTTACTTTACGGGATCATCACCTTTTTCCGCAACAAACTATATGATTGTGGTTGCCTGTCATCCGTTCGCTTCGAGGATATTTGTGTGATCAGCGTGGGTAATATCACTGTTGGGGGGACAGGTAAAACTCCGCATGTGGAATATCTTGTGCGGATGTTGTCTCCCAATTATAAGGTAGCAGTATTGAGCCGGGGATACAAACGAAAGACCAAGGGATTTGTATTGGCCGACATGCAATCCACTGCAGCTGATATTGGTGACGAACCGTGCCAGATCAAACAAAAATTTCCACATATTGAAGTTGCCGTAGATGTCGACAGGGTGGAAGGTATTCATAAACTGAGAGCAGCTAAGCCTGGGATTCAGGTTGTGTTATTGGACGATGCGTTTCAGTACCGGCGGATTGTGCCGTCATTGTCTGTTCTATTGGCAGATTACAACCGACCGTTGTACCATGACAGTGTATTTCCGGGCGGTCGTATGCGCGAGTGGGCTTGTTCGGC
This sequence comes from Bacteroidales bacterium, assembly GCA_031551645.1. Classification (GTDB taxonomy): domain Bacteria; phylum Bacteroidota; class Bacteroidia; order Bacteroidales; family UBA4181; genus JAIRLS01. The sequence goes on from JAVBNI010000213.1 coordinate 35,664, forward strand.
TCGAAGAGCAGATTTGATGTTGATTACCAAATCGCCGGTAAATTTGCCGGATGACGAAAAAAAAGAAATAGCAAAGCGATACGCATGTTTTTTTTCAAAAAATATATATTTCACAACTATTATGTATGGCGCCCCGTGTTCCATATTTCAGGACGCTGAACATTTGCCGGTTGAAGATATCAAGACGTGTGATGTATTGCTAATAACAGGCATCGCTACACCTAAAATACTTGAAAATCATCTTCGCCCGCTTGTTGTCAGTTTGCAAACCCTTGTTTATCCAGACCATCATCCGTATTCGGAAAGTGACATCAAAGATATTTTTCGTACATGGGAAAATATGTCGTCGGGTAATAGATTGATATTGACAACAGAAAAAGATGCCGTTCGTTTGCGGAAATTAAAAATCCCTGGTCCAATGTCATCAACCATGTATTATATGCCGATTGAGATTGATTTTATTGGTGAAGGAAAACAAGATGTTGAAAGAATGATCCATACGGTAGTAAGCAAATTAAATACTCGCCAGTAAATAATGAGAATCAAGGGTTGAAAATAATAATAGCTTGAAAAGCTAACTTTTCATAACCGGAGGTTGTTGACCTCCGGAGAGACAATACAACCATCTATTTGACTGTAAGACAATATTTTATTTTGATCCGGTTCTGCCTTGCAGGCAGGTAAGATGTGTACTTTTTCCCCGGGTTGCACTTCGCTTACCCGAGGTTATGAAAATACAGCTTTTCAAGCTGATCGATAATATCTATCCAGCCCTTGATTGGCATAAACTAATAAATACTTTCATTTTGATGTATAATATTGATTTAATACGCCTTGCGCTAATTTTCAATTGTCAATTTTCAATTACTTAAATCAATGTTTGAGTCCTGTCGCATCATCAAGTATGGCTTTTACAGAACCGACTATAATCTGGGCTTCCACAATTACAGGGACTTTATTTTCATCGTCGGTTACCCAAATGACGGCGTCTTCGTCGCCTTTGAAAATTGAACCTTCCACCAATTGAATGGCAAATTTAATACATTTATATTTTTTCTTATCGCGGGTCTTGACCTCCTCTTTTCCAAGATAACGGATGTAGAGATGATATGCCTTGCTGTCGAGAATCATATCAATAGGTATTTTTTCACCCACATTATAACGGCTGAAATCAACACTTCTGAAATAATAGACTGCCGACATTACGTCGAAAAGGCAAGGTGTGAGTGGTAACGTTCCGTTTACGCCGGGATCTTTCCGTTTCTGCACATAAGTATGGATTAAATTGTCTTTGTAATCAAATTTATAATCCTCAAAAGCAGTATAACTACCTTCCATTACATCCCGTTCGTACCATAACGGCATTTGCGTATCCGGGTCGATGTATGCCTGGTACTTCTCGCGTATCTTGAATATCCAGTCATACGATTTGAATGTGGTACCATAAGCATACAAGTGATACACGTCACGACCTTCGTAATTCTTGGATGTGACATTGAATTCCACCTCGCCTGCGTGAAGCCAGATAAACCCCCAATTATAGTATGCCTTATATTTAATTACTTCGCCGGGAGCAAAGGCTTTTGTATCGATAGAACATTGGGCATGAGCGGATATTCCACTCGCACACAACACGATTAGCCATATGATATTTTTCAAATACAAATCCGGATTTTTATTTTATACGTTTATTTGTGGTGATGTGTTACAAAAACCGGGCTAAAGAAAAGGTCACTCATTTATATAAAACAACAGATGTAGTATTTTTTACAGAAAACTAAAAAATTGCACATTTATTGCATGACGATTATAATCAAAAAATAATCATAACATACACATAAAAATGATTCAAGGATTGCATACTTCCGATGAGGTGTCGACAATGATCCAAAACGGAAAGAGATTATTGCTGGCAGGTGATTCGGACCAATTGTCCCGGTTGCCGCAAGGAAACTGGATTGGAGGAACCACACCTTATTTTATCCTACACCCCGAGCATAGGGTCACCTCGTATGACAAGATGTTTGTTTGCCAACTTCCCGATTATGTTATTCAAACAACCATACAAGAGTATGATGAAACAAATATCAAGAATATTTTTAATGATGCCCCTCAAAATGGGTTTACAGTTCTGATCATACCGTTTGGTTCTCCAGTAGCGACAGAATACGCATTGAATTCCGACAGTTATGAAAATTTTGCCGCACATCCTGTCTGTGGATGGATTTCGGGGCGACCGCTGGAAACCATCATGACGGAAAAATCCCATGTAGCGTCGGGAGTTCATCCCAATCTGTATTTCGACAGGGCTGTTGCCATGCATATCGAGCTTCCCGAAGACAAATATGCCGAAATACACATCTTTAATCCATACAAACAGGGTAACGGTGACAGCATAAAATTCGAATGCAGCAGCCAGTTTCCCGGGGAAGCCTTGATTAATGGTGTAAAGCGAAATTTTGCCGACTATTTGCGTGAGATACATTTCGATATGTCGTTACCACTTGTGGCCAACTATTCAGGGGCAATGATCAATGTGGTCTGTTGTGGTATCGGCGAAACCGAAACTCAAATGTCGGCTCCGGTTTTCAAATTTATTGAGTACCGTATTGCAGAGATTGACCAGTCGATCACGGAACCGGCTTTGAATGATAACCAAATTATTTTTTCGATTACATGTATCGGTAATTTTATACAACCGGACATTTGTACACAATATTTGAAAAAAATGAATGGTCCTGTGGTATATGGCGAGATAGCCTATCAATTGGTCAATCAAACTACCGTGTATGTTACCGTTGGAGATGTTTCACACATTAATACCGAAATGAAATGAAACAATTCTCGGACATCATAGACAATATCCCGGATAATGTGTGGATTTATGTCATTCGGCATTCCAATGACTTCTCATGGAATTTCCTGGCAATGAAGATTATCCTTACCCGATTGAATCTAAAAATCGTTATGTTTCAAGACGCCGACGGCATTTTGCAACAATGTTGCGCCGAATTACGGAATTTATTGAAGAAAAGTACGAATATTCCTAATGCCCAGAAAGATCTTAAGCAGATTCTTGAAATACAAAAAGGGTGATCCGAATTATTGCGAACGGGTTAGTTTAATCGAAATATCATTCAAAAATTTGGTGGCTATCTGTAGTTTTTCTTTCTGTGATAAATGCTCCAATTGAAGAGAACGTGTAGATGCCTTTATGCCTCTTTTTTCTTGTCGGCTTCAATTTTCCTTAATATATCTTTCACAGACAGATGGCTGTTGGGCAAAATGTCCGGCGGACACGATTCTGCAATCAAAGCTACCTGATATCTTTTGCATTTGGCCCGACCTTCTTCCCCATTTTCGCAATACAGATGCTTATACGTCTGGATCAGTACCATATTTGACTCCAAAACACCTGAATATATAGGGCATTTTACTGCTTTTTCACAAATCTTACACTCGCTCATTATCGTTTAAATATCTTGTGCCTGACACCCTCAAAAATTATACCGTTTGGCAAAGATGGGATAATTTGGATTGATTGCCATACAAAAATACAAAATTTCAATCATGTGAAGTTTTCTTTATATAGGGCAAACGCACGAAATTCTTAGCTTTGCAGCATGAAATCGTTTCAGGAGTACTTGTCAAGTGTAGAAGACTTTCGTATAGAGAAGAAATGTTTGCATAAATTATCCGACATTTTATTTATAGGATTATTGACCTATC
>JAVBNI010000031.1:0-4188 GCA_031551645.1 Bacteroidales bacterium
GATAGGTCAATAATCCTATAAATAAAATGTCGGATAATTTATGCAAACATTTCTTCTCTATACGAAAGTCTTCTACACTTGACAAGTACTCCTGAAACGATTTCATGCTGCAAAGCTAAGAATTTCGTGCGTTTGCCCTAATATAAAACCATTTTCGGGCAGAAATAGGCAATCGCATAAAGAATAAAACGAGCGAAGAACGTATCTTAAAGATTGACTTGCGACGTATGGATTATTTTAATACATTTGCAATCGAACAAGAAAAATAATTGTGTCATTAATGCAATGTTGATTTAATTAATTTTCACCTTTATGAAATCAAACTTTTTTGGCACTTTTTTCATATTATGTGTTTTTCTATTACCGAATTGTTCCGACGAAAGAGAGCCTGTAAAACCTTATATTGATTATATTTTGACGAATCGCACTGTTGCGTATGAGCCAGGTAAAGTGTCTTTTACCGATGATGTTGATATGAAAATCAGAGGCGACGGCAAGACCCGGATCGTAGATTATACAGGTGTAAAATCGGAAGCCTCATGGGCTGTTCCTACTGTAACGTTTTCCACCCTTTCGGGCAAAATGGCAGTACGTCCTGTAATTACTCACACCAATAACGGTTTGACTTTCGACTATGGCGCTTTCAAAGTTGTGGATGCAGTCAGGTTCATCGGTGGGATAATCGAAGGAGATACTCCAGCTTACGGTTTTATTGAAGGCAAAGCAACCAACGATGCTACTTTCGCCTCCAATTCAGTAAAGGAAAATGGTAAAAACTACATAGTGACAACCGTTACGCAGAAATTTGAAATGAAGCATAGCGATGGAACATTCACTGATAAACAAACCATTGTGTTTAAATGTAAAACCGAGTTTCAGGGTGAGCCTGTTCATGTTGAAGAAATTTCGCGTACAACCATCATTGATAGGAGTTTGGCACCTATCATTTATGAGTCTGCCCACCTTTTCAGGGTCGACTTTTCATGCTCAAATGGGACATCGGCCGAAAGCTATTTCGAGCTTTTAACAAAGTCGCGTTTCAAAGGCGGTACAAATTCATTTGTAGTTAATTCATTTGGTATTACAGAGGATGATATTGAAATCGAAGAATTGTATGGAGTTTGGAATCCGGATGAATTGGGCAATCCCGGCTTTACAGATGCGTCTAATTATGAGGGACCTGTGCAGAGGACTGTAAATTCAGTCATAAAACTTGGTAGTGCGCCCGAAAACCGGGTTGTTACATTCGAGTGGGAAGATATTGCCTACAGGTTAAAAAACGGGCAGATAATTGATTTATCGGAGCCTACCTGGGCCTGGTCGATCAATTTTAGTGTGAATTCTAAAGGTGATGACCATGAAAGATCTGGAAAAATTACTATTATGTGTACATTCGGAGATGGCGACCTAAGTACGATCTTGCATGGTGTGAACTTTGTGTTAAAATAACGCGGAAAGGATATCTCATGAGAGACAAATAATAATATTCAATTACTTAATATGCAGATTAGATGAATATTGTCTTCCAGATCTTCAAAGGTTATTTATTTTCATAGGTTATGTATTACAATCCTTAATATCCAAGCATACCATATGAAATTAGGTCTTTTATTTTTGATTTTTACTTTTCCCTTTGGTCTATTTGGCCAGGATAAACCGGTCAGCGAAGTTCTGTCCGAATTGGATAAATGTATCAAAGAAAAGGAAATGTACGAAAATCAGAAAACAGAACGGATACAGAAATTAACCGGCAAATTGCATTCTGGTAATTTGACAGACAATGAGAAATACGAACTCTGCTCGCAATTGTATCATCAATACGAAGCTTACAAGTACGACTCAGCATACCACTACGCTGGAAAATCCATACAATTGGCTCAAAAACTCAATAATCCCAGCCATATTTTCGATGCAACCATACGGGCGTCGTATTGTTGCTTAGCAGCCGGTTTATTCAAAGAAGCGGCAGAGATTGTACAAGCGGTCGACTCCACAACACTCGATCCTGAGCGCCGCATTAGCCTGTATGCCCTTCTTTCCAAACTGCATTATGACATGGCCGGATTCAATGCTGTGGAACCTTATGCCACTGAGTACTGGCAACAGGTGGCCGAATATAACCGGCGTATTATCGCTTTATTGGGATCTGACAGCATCAGGGCGATGCCTTTCAGAGTGACCATGTTTCGTGCACAGCACAATTACCGCAAAGCAATGATCATCAACCAACAGATGTTGGCACTCAATAATATGGATGAACGTAGTTACGCCATGAGCGCCGCCGGATTGGGAAACCTGTACCTGCTTCAGACCGACACGCTCAAAGCTTTGCCATATTTAGCACAAGCTGCCATTGCCGATATACGTGCTGCCATCAAGGAGGCTACTGCCTTGTGCCGTTTGTCTGAGGTGCTTTATACGCACGGTGAGCTCAACCGGGCGTATAAATATGCCAAGTTGGCTCTGGATGATGCTAATTTCTACAATGCACGCCACCGCAAGCTGGAAATAGCGAATGTGTTACCCATCATTGATGCCAGCCGGTTCAACATCATCCAGCATCAAAACAGGCAACTGATGGTATTCATTGCGCTGATCTCGCTGTTATTGCTGTTACTGCTGGGAGCCATTACCGTTGTACTGAAACAGATGAAAGGTCTGACAAAAGCCCGCCGCTTGATACAACGGCAAAACAACGATTTGCGGCAAGTCAATGAGAAACTGAGAGAAGTAGACCGCATCAAGGACGAATATATCGGATATTTTTTCAGTATCAATTCGGCGTATATTGACAAAATTGAAGATTTCCAGAAATTAGTCAACCGAAAAATCGTTGCCCGGCAATTTGATGATCTGTCGAAATTATTTAAAAGCTCTGATATACAGAAAGAGCGAGAAAATATGTTTTCGACATTTGACCACATTTTTATCAAACTCTTTCCTGATTTTGTCGACCATTTCAATGCGCTTTTTAAGCCCGAAGACCGCATTGTATTGAAATCGGGCGAGATACTAACAACCGAAATACGCATTTTTGCCCTGATCCGCCTTGGTGTAACCGAAAACGAACGTATTGCCAACTTTCTCAATTATTCGGTAAACACCATTAACACTTATAAAACAAAAGTAAAAAATCGTTCGATAGTACCCAACGAACAGTTCGAACATAAAATTATGGAAATAGAATCGGTGTAAGTGATCAATCACGATCAGCTTAATGCCTGATGTAAGTTTCCATTAGCATTTACAAGGAAACCTAATTGAGCTTACCATGCTTGTGGTATGAGATGACATTATAACATTGTCACGTCATTTTTGCAGAAAATTTGGTTAAAAGCATTCAAAATAGCCTATATGCCGGTTATATTTTTATTGATCATCTGACTGGCTTTGTCTCTGTATATAAATTCGTTGAAATTTTATTTTTTATAAAATGGTTATATTTCCATTTGTTTTTTTGATGCATGGTATATGCTCGGTAAGTTTGTAATACAAACAAAAAATTAAATCAATAAGAAATATTAAAAAATAAACAAAATGAAAAACAATAAAATGAGGTTTGTTGTTTTATAAAAAATGAAAATAATGTAATATCTAATCAAACAAAAACGACAAAAACAAATGATACAATCTTTATAAAATTTTCTTTATATTATTAAATGCAGTGAATGCGGTATTTTTAGTGTTTTATATTCTTTAAACATAATTATTATGAAAAAATCTCTATCAAAGATAACATGGCTGGCATGTATGTTCATGTTATTTGGAACTGTTTGGGCACAAGCACAAATAGATGTGAGTGGAACGGTGGCCGATGCTGCGGGCATAACTATGCCGGGCGTCAATATTACCATAAAAGGGACCTTGACCGGCACCGTGACCAATATGGATGGAAAATATTCTATCAATGTTCCCAATGAAAATACAATATTGGTGTTTTCTTTTGTAGGCTATGCCACGCAGGAAATTGCGGTTGGCAACAGGCAGTCGATTAACGTATCCCTCGAGGAAGATGCAATCATGCTGGGTGAAGTGATCACCATCGGGTATGCCACCGGCAGCAAGAGAACTATTTCAGGGGCTGTACAGAAAGTAGGGCGTGAAGAAATGAACGTCGGCTTGGTCAATAATCCGCTGCAATCCATCAAAGGTAAAGTGGCGGGTGTAAACATCACCAAATCGGGTGGC